>JBCDHL010000077.1:0-7469 GCA_038750095.1 Chlamydiota bacterium | reverse complement strand
TTCAAAGAGTGGTGTTGGACTTTTAAAAGAACATATATGATTGGAAATTAATGATGAAATTAAGATTAATTCCAGGTAAAAGATTCCTATAGTATGTCCGCAAGGCAATGGAATTCCAAACCATGCCTACGGGATCAAAAACGACGTAAGCAATGCCGAAATTCTATTGGCTTAAAGAAAAATTTGATTTTTTCTACTGTAGAGGGTGTCAGTTTTTCGACTATTTTAATAATTAATTGTAAGTACGAGGAAAGGATTTGAAATCCAGCGCAAATCATTGGTTCTCTTGATTTAGCTTGTAATTACTACGTAAGTGTAGGAACTGGACTTCCCTTTATTTTTTTGTTAGGATATGTAATAGTTTTCGATCAATTTCAGTGAATAAATTTGCAATCAGTAGATCATCTATCATCATGATATCGTGTAGAGGCTAACGCGTGCATTCAATATCATTCTGAGTCCGCAAATCACCAAAGTGCTGGATACAGCAAGAGAGTGAGTGAGGGAAAGTGGGAGATAGATAGACAACCTAGAAGGAAACGTTACTAAACGTAAATTCAGTACAATTGTACAGTAAGTTAAAATGTATTGCAATTCGACTATGAATCATTATGTTGAAAAATATTTGCCTACTGTGGTCTATGACTGCTATCTTTAGATAATTTGATACATTGTTCTATTGAATAGTACTCTAGTACGTGTGTTAGAAATCCTAATACCACGCCTATGAATACCATAGTGCAGTAGTTCTTTTTACTTTTCCTAGTAAAACCCAATTCGAGAGCAATTAAGATACAGTGAAGTCCAATGGGATTTATATTGTAATAAGTAAAGGGTAAAGGGTAAAGTGTGTACTCTACTCGGGATCAGTCGGAGGGAAGTCGCAGGACATATACCTCTGGATTGATTTCTATGTCCTTTTTTAGAAGACCATTATACTGCCTATTGACTAAATTCATTTGACCGAATGACATCAATCAAACCGACTCAAATTTTTTTAAAAGAACTTTTCCGATATTTCAGCAGTGATTTGTCAACACAGCAATCAGCGTTGTAACTTGAGTCTTGAATACTAAAGATCAGTGATATCGTAAGAAGTGTCAGTTAAAATTAAATGTAGAAAGTCTGAAACAAAATAAATTTACAGTGTAATGTACTGCCGGACGGCAGTCGATGAAGTTGGTCGATGAAGTAATTTCATCGACTAACTTAATCGACCAATACATTACAGTATAGTGTTGTTGCAAATCTTATTAGTTGATGTAACCAGAGAATTTACACCAATGTTATATTTATTTGAACCGTAACGGTCCAATCTATGGATATCAATCGAAATGGGCCATTCTTTTCGGGCCGGGTCGAATTGTGGCGTAAATTATGGAATTCCAAACCCACTGTACAGTGGCATTAATAATTTCCAGGAATTCGTTTCAAACACAGTACAGGTAACCGTATGAAGGTTATCAATATACTGTATCCAGATCAAATGGTTTGATATTTGATCTATTACGAATTGGCTTCCCGCCAAAATACAGATTATGAATACAATAGATGATCCATAAGCGCTGTAGTCAATCTCCTAGTTTATTGTAAGCAATATCACTGATACCTTTTACAACCTAATTCGTACCTCGTACCTACAACAAATTAATAATGGACAACGTTATTTATATTCGCGAATTTGATTTCCCATTCTGCAAGCTATGTAGCAGATTTATCAACGATGACAAGACTGACACCTGGAGACACTTTTATCAAACCCATAAGTTCGGGATTGAGACAAGTAAGTCTATTGAGGGTATGGTTGAGAATGCAAGAGGAAAATCCAAGCCCTTGGATAAGTCCGAACTTGAAGTCAAGCTATCGTACACTGGGTACGGGGAGGATGGAAAACTAGTTCAGAACAGGGACGAAGTTTTGCCCGTCATTGATCTTCTTCCTATTGAAGATGGCTATCAATGTTCTTCCTGTTTTTATATTGCAAAGAATAAAAAGCAAGCTAGTTCTCATATCAAGAGCTGTGCTGGTTCTAGTACAATTCGTAGCATTCGCGTGCAACATCTGTTTGGTGGAAATGCCACTCGATATTTTCGAGTAGAGGATAAAGCTCCGGAGAAATGTAACTGGCTATTGGATAGAATGGAAACAATTGAAAGATCTTCATCAGGTGGCATCAATGAGGAGTCCGATGATGTTTCCGAAATGGGATCTTTATTAAGCGTCTTGAGATTCGACGAACATCTAAAGAAGCATGGTATAGATATGTTGGTGGCTCATAAATTGTGCTGTTGGGATCATAATGTGGAGGAACAGAACATGATGCGGAAAGCCATTTCTTTGTACGTAGATAAGGCTCTAGCAATGTTCCGGCGCAATGTCTTTATTAAAACTCACAACTTTATGGGTTCTCAAATGCATTTGTCGGTAAAAGATGAAACTTTGAATCGTTATAAGTACAAGGTAGTTACCTTGCTCTACTTTATGGTTAACTGCTTGAATAAGCTTGGATGCAAGAAAGGAACAGTAGAACAAATTCCTGGTATCATGCTAGAAAAGCACGTCTCCTTGTTAAAGGACCTTAGGAAAATGAAATGGGAAAACACATTGGAGAATAACATGATATCTAAAATGCATGAACTCTTCAGAAGTTTATTTTTTTCAAGCAATGTAGAGGAGACGGACTCTATCCCCTTCTTTGTCTCATGTTCATCCATTGTCTGCAAGGGTGATAAAAATGACGATGTACGTTTTATAAGCGGGCAAGAACTATCCCCCTTTCTTGCTGCATTGCTACACTTTATGAGGTGTGTCGTTGTACAAGAAGTCTATGGAGTTGGAAGTAAAATTGGAGTAGAAGAAGGGAAAACCAGACCAATATCAGTATCCTGGAAGAACATACATAATGCTGTATCTGAAAATAGAGATAGCGGAGCTTCTTACGTTAGATATTGCATGAATATATGCAACAATATAAGGAGTACGGAGATGTCAGAAGTAAGGTTCATTTTATGCAACAAACACGAGAAGTGCGGTATTCTAGATGGACATGAGCTATCTCTCTCACAGCTGGGCAGATGTGTAGGTCTGGTTCAAGGCAAAATGAAACAGATTCTGGATAAGGAATTACTGTTTGGATTCTTGGAACTTCTCACACCTTCTTTTTGGACTGAAGTGAATAACTTAAGTGATCATTACAGCAAGAAAAATGAATCATATTGGTTTGGAAATCATCCTGCAAATAAAGGAATCATCCGAAAGTGGAGAGGAAAACTAATTGATCATTTGCATAAAGTAGGCTTCAGTCTCGGAGAGGGAAAGGTTGATGAAGTGAAAGCAAGAATGTTCCTTGACTCAACCGAAGAGTTTTTACGCCATTTATTCTGGCTAATGGAAGCCACCGGTGGAGGTCCCGCACGTGGTTCGGAGCTGAGAACAGTGAAGGTTCAAAACGGTCCTCTTGCTAGCAGGCATGTTTTCATAAACAACGGTACTATTTTTTATGTTCTGACTTATCACAAGGGTAGGGCTAAAATGGAAGGAGTTGGGAAGCCAATTGCAAGATTCCTCGACGAAGAATCTAGCAACATCCTTATCATATACTTGATATTTGTCAAGCCCCTGGAAAGAGTGTTAAACGATATGTTTCATGTTGGTCCTGTAAAACCTGGAGATGGAAATATAGTTAAGATGAGAAGCAGTGAAGAAGATAAGCATCTATTCAGCAGCAAAGGGGTCCGATTATCCGAATGGAAGTTACACTCTACCTTTCCAGAATGTATGAAAATGGTAGGATGTGAGATGAATGTCCGACAATACCGACAATACCATGGAGGTGCTGTTAAGAGCTTGTTAAATGGGTTTGGTGACGTCGATTTGTTGAACACAATGAATGTAACAAACATTTTGCACGAACAGACCGGGCATTCATCTGAGATTGCCAGCGACCTGTATGGTGTTTCGGAATGTGATATGCGAAAACTTGATGGTTTAAAGCTAGAACGTTATAGAATGGCTTCTAATAAATGGCACAAGGCACTTGGATTGCAAAGTAAGATTCAGAAGAATACCAGAGAGAATGATGAGGAAAACGATGAGAAAACGGTTGTTTCTGTAGACACGAAATGTTCTATGGAAGAAACACCAGTAGGATTTACATCAGTTCCGTCCGGTGTATGGAAACATTTGCTGGAAAAGCTCAATGGAATCGCTGTTATCGAAAAGAAGTTGGAAGATCTGTCAAGAACAGTTAATAATCACAACAACGAAAACTACGAAGGAGACAGAGGAAGAATTAGGGAAAGACCACATAACTATACTAATGAAATGCTTCCAATTTCCTCTGAGGATATACTAAAGGCTATGAGGATAATATGTAATAAGGAACATTGTCAATTCAGAAGCCGACTGCAAGAAAAGAGCTTATTGATGGTTTGTTCTGCCAGGGATGATGGACTATTCATATTTCCAACTGGAAGTGGGAAGTCAATGTTATTTCTTGTTCCTTCCTTTATAAGAAGAGAGAGTATTTCAATTGTTATTGTTCCATTGGTGGCTTTACAGACAGACTTATTGAGAGCGTGTAGCGAAAGTAATATTCAAGCAGTCACATGGGAGAATAGACATACAGCTGGTACCAGAATTGTGCTGGTAAGTGTAGAACACACTACAAAAGAAATCTATCGAGAATTTGTGCTGGAATGTTTCAAAAGGGGAATTCTTCATGCCATTTATGTAGAAGAAGCTCATCTATTTCTACAATGGGATGAGTTTAGAACAGTGTTTTCCAGGGTGACTGAGAAATTGAGGCCATCCGGAGTGCTTGTCCCACTATATGGTTTGACTGCAACCTGCCCTCCGAAAATGGAAGATAAACTAGAAGCTAGACTTGGGATGAGGAGTTCTCATACTGTTAGACTAATGGAAGGTCGTAAAAATATTTCATATATAGTTGAAACCGTAAAAGAAGATGAAACGGATATAGAATACAGAGTCTTTGGAATCATTAGGACTGCTGTAGCGATGGAATGTAATGAAAATGAGAAGAAGATCATACGGATCATTATTTATTGCCTAACAAGGGAGGAATGTGAAAGGAATGCATCTGGACTTAGTATTTTCATGAAGAGAGCAAGAGTCTCATGCTACCATGCTGGTATGGCAAAGTCTGATCGAAAGAATTCGTACGAATTGTGGAAGAGTGAAAGTATGGAGGAACAAATCTACATTATGGTAGCAACTTCTGCATTTGGATGTGGTATAGATATTCCAGACGTGAGAATAGTTTTTCATATAGGAGTGCCACGAAGCATCATGGGATTCATACAAGAAAGTGGGCGTGCTGGAAGAGATGGTGAAACTGCTCGCAGCATCGTAGTTGACATTAAAGGTTTAGATTTGTCCGGACAACTGATCAATTGTAATAATGGACAGAAGGACGACGATAATCAAATGGAACAATGGTCTCTAAGCGTCTCTGAAGGGGACATGTTTGGGAATATGAGAGCCTGGATAGCTTCCAGTAAACACTCTTGCAGAAGATGGTTACTTGAGGAGTATAATGATGGTATTGCTAGCCGAATGAAATGCAATGAAAGGGGGTGGGCTCCTTGCGATCTTTGCACTTTGAATGGCATCGTTATTGATAAGGAAAGAGGGACTAAGAAGAATGAAGTTAAACTTGAGGTGCATAGGAGTAGTCAAATTCAATCTCGCAATAGTATGGATAGGAAAACAACAACTACTACAAAGAATGAAATTGAGGTGATTGACTTGGATGGTGGTACTGACCCTCATTTCATGGAAGATGATAAGGGATGTAACAAGGAATCAAAGAATAAATCTACAAAACCAGGGAATGAATGGAAGAAGCGGAAGAATGAATGCCGGACACCACCTCCAGTCAAGCGGAGACTAATACTGAGTGACACGACTCCAGAAAAGGTTACCCAACCAAGCTCAACATCCTCGACTGTCGGTTCACAATCTCAACAAGTAAGAACGAGCGATCTAATGGAAATGGTTCTAAACTGTAACGAAATATGTGTACCCTGCTCTATTAAAGAAGGGCGATGCATCAGGCACAACAATGGCATTGATACTCAAAACAGAGAGTGCTACTCAGACCGATGCCTCAGATGCGCGTCAAGGACCCACGTATTAAAAGATTGCTTTATGCTAAAGTTTGAAGGTAGAAAGGGTTCGTGCTATAGGTGCTCTCTATCGTTTCATGCAAACGAGAAGCTTCATCCTGAGGGAATGTACGGAAACATGAACTGTCCGAATAATAATGCATTGAGATTACTGACATGTGCTTTTGAAGAAAGAAAGTTTCGAGTTAAAATGGATCTGAAATTTCCTCAGCTTGCTGATATTCGTACGAATGAAGAGCTTATTCAATGGTTACGGCAGACTGATAAAAATGGTCATACATGGTACGCAGATGCAGTGAAATGGATCATGTCTACCATCAAGACCTTATAGTTAGGAAAAGAAAATAAGTCAAAGTTGTAACCGAAACAGCTTTTCAAAAAAAGCTCTAAGGATTCCGAATAATCTCAAAAAAAGAATTCAATACTCTTTTTTGATATGTTAATGTTACAATAAATCGAGCCAAACGAGTCACTTTTCCAACTGAAACAGTTGAATCAAGATTATAATAAGTATATTTGCTGAGTCGATATTGTAACTATCGAATACATCCTTTAGTATTACCTTACTATTTGTCTTACTCTAATTAAATAAACATTAGAAGCTGGTATTAGATTAGCTACTATAGTAGAACTCGCTTCCTCACCAACTAGTACTTTCATGTACTAACATCCAGCGATCCGACCTTCCTTTCTCAACAGTTCACCCATTCCCTCAATTTAAATAAAGTATCAAAACAAATTCAGGAAAAACAAAACGAAAGCAACAATATTGTCGTCAGTAAGAGATCCACATCTTGAACCAGTTCTAGATATGATCAGAAAAGAGATACTACAACCTACCGAGCTTCTGAAGAAGTACCCAATTTTCGAAGAGGATGGGGATCAACTAGAAAAAGTTTATGAACTCGTCAGGGAGGTCAATGAAATAGCTGGCTACAATGCTGTGCCTTATCCGTACGTACATACGGATGACGAATACCTGACTGGAAAATACTATCACTTGGAAGATCCAGACATCTCCATAGTTTATGAAGATGAAGTACTGGATGGAAGTCATATGGATTGAACTTTTCTTTTAAATAAAATTTTGTTTGCATTAGCATAAATAAGCTAAGTGCATATTCCCCCATTCTTAATTGTAAATTTGGTTTGTCAGAGTCGATTAATATGGACGATGAGATTGATTCATCGACCGATTTCATCGACTGCCGGCCGGCAGTGGCTTACAGTACATCTGTGTAAGCAGAAAAGGAGGGAAAAAGGGCGAAAATCCGAAAATGTTCCAAAAACTGACAGAAGTTTTTCAAAATTTTTCAATTT
>JBCDHL010000076.1:0-7474 GCA_038750095.1 Chlamydiota bacterium | reverse complement strand
ATCGTGATTCAAAATTTGGATTTTTGGGCATGGTTCATAGGGAGGTTTTTTAGGTTAGTAGTTGATTGAAATATCTATTTGACACGATTGTCAATCAGTCATTAATGTGAAATTATAGAATGTGCATGTTCCTATGAGTCCACTAGCTGGATTAGGTGACAAGGAGGTCAGTACATGCCAAGGAGTTTTAAGCTTAAGCCGCTTATAAATGACGCGTTGGACAATATTAGCTCTTTTCGTCAAGAATATGAGAACTCTCTAAGCTCCGAAGATCCTGAAAATGAGATTGATGATTCCTATCATTCTTTCGTTGAAAATCTTCATCGGAATTTGGAGGACTTCCAGGACTATCGTAATCATCAGTTGAATGAAGATGATCCAAAATGTGTTAAGGATGAAATGCTTGAGAGTATAGTCTCTTCTATATTCAATATCGAAGAAAATGAAAGTATTTTGGAAAGGTCAGAACGTGTACAACAAATACAAAATGCTCTATTTTGGGATGCGATTAAAGATATTGAGGGACAGCTGCAGTATCTAGATGAAGAGGTTGAAAAACTTAAGCTAGATGACTAAATTATACCGATCGGTATAAAATTGAAACTCTTAGGATCGGATGATTCCAACGATAAAAGTTAACCAGGAGATGATGAAAAAGATTCCTCCGATAGGAGTGACAGCTCCCCATGACTTTACACCTGTAATTGCCAGAGTATATAAGCTTCCTGAAAAGATAATGATTCCAATCATCATCAACCAAGCAGATAGTTTTACAAGAGCTCCCGTAAGGAAGATACTTGTGATGGCGATGATCAGTAATCCTAATGAGTGATAAAACTGGTATTTCACACCAATTTCAAAGACATGTAAAGCATATTCATCGAGCTTTTCTTTAAAGTAATGTGATCCAAATGATCCAATCATCACTGCAATACAGGCTGATAAAGCTCCTAAGCATAAGAGCCATTTTTGTGAAGTGAGGGGTTCAATTACCATGGCTAAACTCCAACTGTGTGGGCTGGCTCTAAAGTCTCTTCGAGCCAGTCGAATATTACTTGTGAGAGAGCTCCGATAGCCCCGGCACAACAGTGTTCTCCAGCGCCATAAGAACTTGTAAATAGGTGGTATTGTTTTGGGCAACTTAATGAATCATAAAATATTTTTGCCTGGCCTGTACTGAAAGGTTCATTTTCCGCATCACAGACCAACGTAGGGCAAAGAATTTTATCCACTACATCGGATAGATGGTAGTTTTGCCATTCTTCAAGAAGTTGTGAAGGAGAGTCGATACCATGGACGAACATCTTTGCATGTATTTTCCTAACGAAATGCTTGTCTTTTAAGGCTTCTTGTAAGAAATTTTCAACTTGCTGAGGGTCCCCTATTGTGTTTTCATCTTCCGGTACAAATGCTTGTTTGAAATTAGTCATTACGTCCCATTGTCCAGGGTTTGTGATTAAAGCCGCTATCCGATCCTCAAAAGCCGCTGCACGTGGTGCAAGCATTCCTCCCCAACTAGCACCGTATAAGATAATTTGAGAGCTTTTGACTTCTGGTAGCTGCTCTAAATAATTGACGATAGGTGTGACCACCGTTTCCCAATCATACCTCATGGGTAAGCGATCTTCGAAAAGTAAGGAACCTTGTCCGGGGCCGTCAAAAGTCAATGCGTGGAAGCCGCGTTGTAGCATCATTGGGATAATAGAATAATAACCTTCTTGGTGTGTTCCATCGTAACCTCCATTTACAATGATTACAGGACGGGGACCATCACTTGTTTGACATTTATAGAAATACCCAGGCATTGAAATATTTTCGAAAGGGATATGGACTTTCCTAAAATTGTCAGAGTACAAACTCATTGCCTTATCAAAAGTCAAAACATGCTGGCGGTATGTTTCTTTAACTTCTGGTAATAGTGGAAGTTGATAGTGAAAAAACAGCGAGGTCCGATAGTAATTGGAGGCACGAAGATAAGTTTCTCTTGCGCTGACCGTGTGTCCCTTCTCTTCTGAATCCTTGGCTATCTTGACGAGTCTATCTGCTGTTCTTACCCACTCTTCATACCAACTCTGATAATTGCCTTCTTCGATTTGCGTAGCTGTTGATAAGCACTCACCTATATCTGCACAGCCATTAAAAGTGTGGCTAATAACTCTTAACAACTGACCGTCGAAAGCTGGTTGATTGAAATATATCTTCATCTTCTGAACCTAATCTTGTGGTATATTCTTTAGCAAGTCTTGTACAACAGAAGGTTCTGCAAGAGTGGTTATATCTCCAAAGTTGTTAAAGTCACCTTCCGCGATTTTCCTTAGAATTCTACGCATAATTTTACCTGAACGGGTTTTGGGTAATGATGGAGCAAATTGCACTTTATCAGGAACAGCGATGGGGCCGATTTCTGCACGAACATGTTTTTCTAACTCATATTTCAATTCGCGTGAAGGTGAGGCGTCATGAACGAGTGTCACAAATGCGTGAATACCCTGTCCCTTGATATCGTGAGGGGTAGGGACGACAGCTGCTTCCGCGACACATTCATGGCTGACGAGTGCGCTCTCCACTTCTGCTGTTCCAATGCGATGACCTGATACATTAACAACATCATCAATTCTTCCCATTAACCAGTAATCACCGTCTGCGTCTTTGCGACAGCCGTCTCCAGTGAAGTAGACGTCTTTAAAATGTGAAAAATAAGTGGTGACAAACCGTTGGTGGTCCCCCCATGTTGTTCTCATCATTCCTGGCCATGGACGTTTCATGCACAAACTTCCTCCTTCGTCAGGAGCACACTCGGTTCCGTCATTACGCAGTATGATCGGATCAACTCCAAAAAATGGACGAGAAGCACTTCCAGGTCTTAGAGAGTGACAACCGGGTAGTGCGGTAATCATAATGCCTCCAGTCTCTGTCTGCCACCAAGTATCAACAACAGGACAATTGCCTTGACCAATTAATTCGTGGTACCACATCCAAGCTTCTGGGTTAATTGGTTCACCAACAGTTCCGAGAATTTTTAATGAATCTAAGTCATATGATTGCGGCCACTTTTCGCCTGACGAAATTAAAGCACGTATTGCAGTTGGAGCGGTGTAAAACTTCGTGACCTTGTACTTTTCCACGACTTGCCAAAATCTACCAGGATCTGGATAGGTGGGAACACCCTCAAACATGATTGTGGTGGTTCCATTTGCTAGCGGACCATAGATAATATAGCTATGTCCTGTGATCCAACCTATATCTGCAGTACACCAGTAAATATCATTACCTTGGATATCGAAAACGTATTTGTGAGTCAAAGAAGTATGGAGCAGATACCCCGCTTGGGTGTGTACAACACCCTTAGGTTTTCCAGTTGATCCAGAAGTGTATAATATAAACAAAGGATCTTCGGCGTTAAGAGGCTCAGCAGGACAGTCGTCTGACATCATTTCCATCTCATTGTGATACCAGTGATCCCGTCCTTCATGAAATGGGCAAGGGGTATTGTAGCGTTTGACGACGATAATGTTCTCGACAGACGAGCACCTTAAAACGGCTTCATCAACAATTTGTTTAAATGGGATTTCTTTCTCACAACGACGAGAGGTATCTGTAGTAATAACTAATTTACATTGGCTATCGTTGATTCGATGACTCAAGGACTCAGCACTGAATCCGCCAAATATAATCGAGTGAATGGCACCAATCCTTGCACAAGCTAACATGGCTATGGCTAACTCCGGAATCATAGGTAGATAAATACAGACTCTATCACCCTTTTCAACACCTCTTGCTTTAAGTACATTTGCAAAACGACAAACGTCTTTATACAGTTCTTCGTATGTGATATACTTAACTTCTCTATCATCCTGCCCTTGCCAAATAATTGCTGTTTTGTTTTTGAGTCCATCGTTTTGGTGTCTATCCAAACAATTGTAAGAGACGTTTATTTCTCCATCTTCAAACCATGTATGTGTAATGATCTGATTATTGCTATCCCATATGTAATTTGCTGCAACGGTGGGCTCGATAAACCAGTCTAGCGTTTTAGCTTGTTCGATCCAAAACCGTTCGCTATCTTCGATGGACTGCTTGTAGAGTTTTTCATAATCATTTTGATTGGATAGGTGAGCTTCATGTCGTATGTTATCTGGAGGTGGAAAAATACGGTCTTCATACATCAGATGGCTTACAGAGAGTGTGTCTTGGTCTTGTGTCATTTTGTACCCTTGAATGTATTCCGATCGAGATTCAAAATTTGGGCTTTCTCTTTGCCAAAAACTAAATTTTGAAACACGATCGGTTTAAGTCACCCTCTATTCATATCATGAGGATGGTTTTTTCTTAAAGAACTCATTTTTTAGAGCTATTTTGGTAGTACTCGGATTTTTTTCTTGTGAATTTTTCAATAAACGACTATACCGTCTAAGTTACAAATTGACCAGTGTATATCGATCATATACTGATCGTGTTTCAAAATTTGGAATTTTGACACTCTATTGGTGTACGCTCAACATTTTAGTCTTATTTAAGGAGGTGGCATGATGGATGTCTCGTGTCCTGATTGTGGATCGGATGCCTTTAAAAGAAACGGTTATACTCGCCACGGTAAGCAAAACCACCGCTGTCTTGATTGTGGAAGACAATTCTCCTTGGAAATTCAAGAACTCATACAAAAGGATAATGAGCTAAACTTCAGTTCCTCATCAAAATTAGAGGTACTTGACTCAAAACTTAATGAGATTATCATTCAATGACCCAAGAGCTCGAATGTTTTTCAAAATTATCATTTTGAACCGTTATTCTACCTATAGTGTAGCTTCTCTTCTAGCTCACGGTTACGGTCTTTCATCTCGGTTATTGTATAGACCATTTCTTGTAGTTTTTCTTCAGAATTGCTGAGTTTCGTTTTTTCCTGTTCTAGCCTTGTTGTCAGGTAGGCGATTTTGGCTCTTAACTTACTTGGCGTTGACGTTTCTCCGCTCTGGGGTATAGCACTTTCCTGAGCGGTCATCTCTTCTTGCAAGTTGGACACAAGTCGAGAAAGTGTTTCTAATTGAGATTCTAGTTGAGTCGATTTTTGTTGTTCATCTTGGTATAAGAGTTGTAACTCTTCGATTTGATCTTTCAGCTTTCTCTCACTATTCGCGAACATCTCTGGTTTAGATTTATGGAATTGGGCACGTAGTTGCGTTAATTCCATCTCTAGATCCTCACGTTGATCCATTTCAGTTTGTAGTTGTCGTGTTAGAGTTTGGATGACTTCATCATCGATAGTGGAGGATGTTCCTTGAATTTTACTCATTTGTTCGTGAAGAGAATTGATTTGATCATGATCATGTGAAAGTTGCTCTCGAGTGAGTTGAATATATTCTTCGGCTTCTTCAAGTTGCTCCTCAAGAACTTGGTTTGCCTTCACTAGTTGCGTCAGTTTTGTGTCGTAGAACTCTTCCATCTCCAATAGGCTAGTATCTTCACGTTGGTGACCGGCTTTAGTCGAGATAGCTTCCTGTAACTTGTTTTCGGTTTCGGCAAGGGTCTTTTCTAGTAATATGACCTGAGTTTTTAGCTCGCTTAGCTCATCTTCATTGTAAGATGTTTGCCACTCTTGGTTCATGGAGGTGGCTTCTTCAAGGTTTTTTTGAAGAGAAAGTATCTTATTTTGCTGGTTATGGATATTATTTCGGTATTCATAGACTTGCGTTAGAAGAGTGTTTCTCTCTTCTAGCAAGTTTTTTAGCTCACGATCTTCCGATGTGTTTTTGACTAAAGGTCCACCTGCTACATAGTCGTAGTTCTGCTGGATACGTAGTTGGTGGAGATCTGACTCTAATTCACGAACCTTCTCTTGCGAGTTGAAAAGTTCTTGGTTTAAGATAAGTATAGTTTCATCAGAAGCAAATTCATCTACATAATTTTTCTTTTCGTCAAGGAGGCGTTTAAGCTCATCGTTCCTTCGCTCTACATTATTTAAATTGCGTTGGAGGTCCTTAATCAAACGCTCTTGTTGATTAATGAAGTTGGCATAGTTAGTTGAACCTTGCTGCTGAAAGTTATCCACGGCAAGGTTAGATAATGTAGCTTCGTTGAGTGTTGAGGATTCTAGCTCCATCAGTTTATTTGATAACCTGTTAGCTCGGGACCTTTCTTGGGTGTAATCAACGAGAGCTTGCTGGAGCCTTCGTTCGACTTTCTCAAGTTCTTGCTGTTTTTCCAGAATTTTTGCCTGTGCAGTTTCTAATATTTGACTGGTCTGTTCTTGGGTACTAACAAATGTATTACTTGACATCTCTTCGTCATCTGAAAGTTGACTTGCTATATTTCGAGATTCTATTTCCAAAACAAGATTTTGAATAGCTTCTCTTGCATCTGCTAGTTCTTTTTCTGTGTTATGGAGTTGATTTGCAATTTCTTCAGCTTGACTATTAGCTTCAAGCGATTCATTACTAGCCTGTTCGATGATAGCCTCAAGCTCAGCAATCCTCTTTGTTGTTTCTCGGAAAGCATCACGTACTTCTTCTGGGGAGCGGATTTCTCTATCGGTAAGTGTGAGTTCCTCTCTGAGTTCATCAAAAATTCGTTGAGTTTTCGTCATTTCTTCGTCGATTTCGGATTCTCTATTAGAGAGCTCTGTTTTAAGCTGTTCGTGTGTATCTGTGAAAATCTTGCTTAAACTTTCAAGCTCTGACCTTTTGGAATTAATGAGTTTGTCTCTGACAGCTATTTCAGCTTGCAAGTTTGTATTCTGTTGTTCGTAACTAGATAGTTGCCTATTAAAGTTATCGATTTGTTCGCGGTAGTGTTGCTCTTTTTCTCCACCTTTGATCAGTATATCGGTTTTTAACTGGATAATTCTAGATTTAGCCTCCTCAAGATCTTCCTTGAGTTCTCGGATCTTTTTACTCTGAAGATTTTTGTGGCGAGTGAGTTGTTGGATGATGTTTACCTCTTCATCGAAGTCGAGGTCAGTAGATTGAGAATAGGGGAGAGACATTCCAATGAAATCTTCTTCTTCGGCGAGTATACGAAGGGGAATTTTCTTTTCTGTTTGGATATTGGGTTGAGCTGAGTTATCGTTGAGGCTAGATACAATTTCATAACCGATACCCGCAAGAATAACGGAAGATAATACACTCATAGTTATTGCAGTGTTTCTTCTTTTTACAAGAGACGAACGTTTTTTTTGTTTAGAGTTTTTGGCTTGGTAATTTTCTGTATTTGAGTGGTTAACAGTACTTCTTTTGTTTTGTGACTTCTTATCTTCCATCTTACTTCCCAACTAAAACGTGATGATACCAGTCTTTTTTCATAATCTCTCACCGGTAAAAATACAAGTTTAATTTTTTATTTTTTCTATGGAATTAATTTTAACAATCACGACCTGTTTAGTAGATTTGGGTCTCTTTGAAACAAAAGCACTATATACAAAAATCTCTTGATTTTGTTTCTTACAGGGGTTATCAAATTATATATTCCCATAGAAGGATTT
>JBCDHL010000075.1:0-7521 GCA_038750095.1 Chlamydiota bacterium | reverse complement strand
GGATGCTTTGTCTCAGGTGGATTAGGCTCAGCGACCATTGCTTACTACCTAAATAAATATCGTGAAAATAGAAATCTTCACGTTTATACTGTTGGCTTTCAAAATGAAAATATCGAAGATTTAGAAGCTGCCACCGATGTAGTCAAAACTCTAGGTGTGAATCACCAATCTCATGTAATTACCCCGCATGACTATTTGGACGACTTAACCAAAGTCATTTGGTATCTCGATGAACCAATCGCAGATCCAAATATCCTAGCAACATGGAGACTTTCCTCATTAGCCGCAAAAGATGTGAATTGCGTATTCTCCGGAATGGGTAGTGATGAATTTCTAGCTGGCCATAATCGCTATACACTGAAAGAACAACAGATTGATCCATTATCTAAAGCATTAGAAATTTCAAAACCTTTAATTTACCGCTTTCTTGTTCCCATTATCAACATGTTTTACAGGCCACTGGCTTATAGGCTGTTGAAAGAGTCCAGAACAGATCCATGGCAGTTTGAATATCTAAAACAAAATTCTTTATTTCCTGAACATATACTGAAAAATGTATCTCCAAAACTTGTTGGTTTGTTTGATACTGAAGTGTTTTTACATAAATTTCACCACATTAATAGGGTGAAATCTAGTGTTTCATCTTTTCTTTACTTCGATGTAAAGACACGGCTTGCAGATTGCTATATGCTTCAATATGATAGGCTAACAAGTGCTCATAACCTATCTTGGCGAACCCCTTTCATGGATCGCTCACTCATAGAGTTCTTAGCTTCACTACCTGAGCCTGAACAGCTAACAGAGGATGAAACAGCATCCTACCTTAAAAGGGTGATGACAGACCACCTTCCCCCCGCCGTGGTTCAAAGGGCCAAGAGGACGAGAAAAGCATTTCTTTCTAATTGGATCGAAAAGTCCTCATTCGGTCATATCTGTAAACAGTTAGAACTTGGTACACTAGTTGAAACTGGTATTATTTCTCGCGAATGGCTAAAAGTGGCCCTGGAAACACCAGAGTCAAGAGTGAATTCATTCCGGTATTTATGGGCTATCTTTATTCTTGAAGTGTGGTTTCAACTTTTTATAAACCGTCCAATCACTCCTGAAATGCCTGAAACACCAGTAAACAAATTACTGATAGATAATGTAAGGATAAAAAGTTCATGAATCGTAAAAACCCTTTAGAAATTGTTTCAACCGACAATAAGAGCCAAGAAAAACACAACAAAAACAAAAGACATTCTCGCCAAGAAGCACAAGCAAATTTCGACCGCCTATGGCTACAAGAACCAGAAAGGTTTGATGTAACAAGATCTGCAAGAGAACGGACAAGGGTCCAACGAACCATTCAGCTTCTAAAAGATGTTATTTCACCGAAAGAGAAAACCGTTGCTGATATCGGATGTGGTTCTGGCGTGATCAGCAAAAAACTTCGCGATGAAGGAGCAACAGTCGATGCTGTTGATGTCTCTCAGAACGCTTTAAAAGAGTTACAAACAAAGAACTTTGAAGGAATCCACCCAATCCACGATTATATGCCGAATACAAATTTGAAAGATAGCCACTATGATATCGTTCTTGCAACAGAACTTATCGCCGATATCCCCCCTGATCAATACCGAATATTTTTTTCCGAACTTGCAAGAGTTGTTAATGCAGAAGGATACGTTATCTGTTCCACACCGATTGACATCCAATCAGAAAATGCACTGGAACGCTTTGCCGAACTAGCGAGCACAGAGTTCAATATAACTAAGTGGACCTTCAGCTACCATTACCTTCAAATCAAATTTCTAGACTTTTTCAAAGCTCCCCACCGATTCGTGAAAGCGAGTAAAAACAAAATCTACCGAGAGAAATCACTAAATAAACGTTACTCTTTAAGCAGGTGGTGGTTTAAGATTAACAGTACTCCCCCTTTGAGCTACCTATGGATAGTAATAAAACCTCTGATGTACCCATTTTGTTCGCTGTTGGAAGATAACGAAACAGTGCTTTTGAATTTGGAGAAAGTTACAAAATTCTTTTGGAAAGAGTCTGGAATCAGTCAGGCCATATTCATCGCTAAAAGAAAACCTATCATTCCTCCGACAGAAAAAGAATTTCAACCGAAAGAGCTTAAGCATAAAAAACAAGTCTGGGAGTAAATCGGTACATACTGATCGGGATATTATAAAAAAAGCCGGAGATTGTCTCAAGACATAAAGCTAAATTCTTAAGGCTGCTACATTCCTGTCCTGACCTGGTTCGTACCGCTCTATCTCATGAGGTCCCCGGCAAAATCTGTAATGAAATATTAAGAATCGATTTTAACACAGCTTATCTATTCATGAAAAGGTGTTTTTGACATACACCTAACACTTTAAACACCACTCTCTCTCCAGAAAACAGAAAGAATTTTTTTCATCAAAGTTAAAAATTTAGATCTCCAAGGTCCTTGAACCTCGACCGTGCCCGTTTGACCAAATCGTAACTGCCCTTCACCTTTGTCTATTTCAACCGTTGCGATGTAATACGAGTCGACCATTTTCATGGCTCCTGTATCTTTATCTTTCGTAACAGCGAGCTCTCCGGCATATAGTGAAGATAGAGGAAAATGGCGAAGTGTTTGCGCTCTTAAGGTATGGATATTCAAAATTTTTCCGGAAAACAGGTCATTTGTTCCTGGTACTCTGAATTTTGCCTCTTGCCCAACCTTAACTACATTAAGTTCGGATTCAGGAATAAATGCCACAACCTCGATTTTCGATGGATCGGCAATTTTTCCAATAACGGTATCTTGAGAAATAGCCATTCCACTATGGAGGTAATCATCGAGCATATAAACTTCACCATTAATTGTGGCTCGAATATTCAACTCATCACGTTTGCTCATTAAACCATAAAATTTTTCACTATTAGACTGAAGTTCGGCACGCTTTTCCGGAATATATGGTCGATCTTGGTCGAAAAATCCCAAAAGATAGATTTGTTTTTCAATAATATCTTTTTCGAATTCTAGTAATTTTACAGAGGTCTCTATCGAAGGAGAAACTAGTTGAACGATAGGCTGTCCTTTCACTACCCAATCACCTCTTTCTACATCAACACTCTTGATAATCGAGTCTGATGGCACATAAATCACCTGCTTTTCAATCGGATTCGATACCCCTGAAAATGTTTCAGTATGGGGAAGAGGCAGAACAAACCAACCTAGAAATAGAAAAACAACCGTTAATGTCAGCATCATACGTGGGTTTAGCTTTAACTGAGATCGCATTTGACTGATAGCGTTAATTTCATTTACCAAGGGCCAAATAATGAAGATAACAATCTCCATAAAGAACAAAAGGACACCGAGGGCCTTTGTAAATTGAAAGTACACGAACAGAGCGATCGCCGTGTAGAGAAAAATACGATATATCCATGTGTAAATGGAATAAACCACCATTCCCCACATTCTCTTTTTACTGAGCCTTTGCTCTGGACAAGGCGTTTTTAAACCAAGTAGTGCCGAGCGTATCTTCCAGGTCGTCACAGCAAAAGCACGAGTCTGGAGATTATCTATTCCCCATAAGTCAGATAGAATGTAATAACCATCAAACTTAATGGCTGGGTTAAGATTAATCAGTAAGGTTGAAACCCATGTGATCGAGGAGATAACAAAAAAGATGCTTTTTAAAAAACCCTCGGGTGAATAATACCAACAGATGCTCGCAAGACCGGCAATAATTAATTCAGATATAATACCTGAGGAAGATATTATTAATCTTTCACCACGCTTTTTTAATTTCCAACTATCTGTTACATCGGTGTATAATACAGGCCACAAAACAATAAGAGCCACCCCCATCGATGGAACATACACATCATAATTCTTCGCAGTGTATGCGTGTGCCAGCTCATGAATAACTTTTATGCATGAAATGGTGACAGCATAAAAAACAATTCCCTGAAAATTAAAGAAGTATGTAAACGTATTGATGAACTCACCGAATCTCGTAAAAAGTAAGGTAACACCGATGAGGCTCAAAGTAATATAGATTATGAATGCTAGCTTTGAGGCGAGGGGACGTACATATTTGATTGTTTGCCCCAAGAACTTATCAGGATTAAAAAGGGGAATCCTGATATACAAGTAATTAAATAACAACCATTTAAAAACGTTGTAATTCTTATTCTTATAGACTTCATAATAATAATCTGGAGCCTTCATAACTGCTAGGAGATCATGCCCAAAAGCATCAATAAAGAAAAGTTTCACCTCTTCTTTTGTAACATTAAGTGTCGTTCGTGTGTTAATCTCTTCGGTTAACTCTACCAGTGTCATTCCAGGTTTATGACACTCAATAACTAAGGATTCTGCCCAATTAATTTTGTAGTATTTTGCGATAGCAGGATCATATAGGTTGAATGTCGGAGAACCATCGCTTTCTTCAGGGCCATCGTATAACTCTAAATCTTTCCTGAACAATGGCAAAGGTTTGTCATCAGTGATAAATTCAGCCATTTAGCCACCTAACTTTTTAAGGCAATGTTGAGACACCTCGAACGCTGTCAATCCCTAACGATATTGAAACAAGAAAGTTATTTATTTGTAAGCAAAATTTTTTTTTGCAAAAATTTTGAGAATCTTGTATCTCATTTATATAAGAGAATTGTGAAATTATGGTTCAATCTATTTTTGAGCGTTTTTTTTACTCGTAACTCGACTAGTAGCAAGATCGATATAACATAATATGTGGGGAACAAAACACATGAGACTTAACAGACTCAAAATGGCGTTATTTGCTTGTTCTATAGCACTGGTTGTGAGTGGTTGCAATCAACGCCCAAACTCAAAAGACTGGTGTAGGGTTCGCAACGAAAATAATTGCAGGGATACTTACTGTCTTTACTCAACGGCAAATATCCCAAACCATCCTCTCACTCTCGATGAAATCATACAGATTGGACTCTGCAAAAATCTTAGCCTTATGGTTAAAGAACAAGAGTATTCCATTCAACGTGAAGTTGTAACTAGAGAGCGTTACAACATGCTTCCTAAGTTGATTGCTAACTGGGAAAACTACGGAAGAAATGAAAATACCGCCTCGTTTTCAGAATCCCTCGTTCCCGGTGTTCCTCCAGCTCCACTCAGTATTTCATCCGAACAAAACATTATTAGATGGGACTCTGGTATTGTCTGGAACCTTGTTGATTTCGGTGTCGCTTTTTTCAGATCCCAAAACGAGTCTGATAAAGTCCTGATTGCTCAGTTAGAGTATGAGCGCCTTAGGCAAAACCTTGTTCTTGACATCAGCAGGCAATTCTGGAAAGCGATCGTAGCCAAGCATGCGATCGAAGAATCTACATCCATTATGACAAAGGCCTTAGAACAACAAAACACCTTACAACGCCAAATGGATGCAAAGGTAATTTCTGAAATTCAAGGTTTGCGTAATGAAAACCAACTCATTAACATTCGCGGTCAACTTCAAGCATATTCCGGTGAGTTCCACAGCGCTATGTCTGAACTCGCTTTACTAATGGGCATTCCTGCTTCCATTGAATTCGAGCTTGCAGATGTTGAGTCAATGGGCGTTGATGTTAATTTATGTGAAGTAGATCAATTAGAAAAATGGGCCTTAGTCAACCGACCAGAACTTTTTTCTGCAGATCTTGAGGAGAATATTCGTGCTGACGAGGCTCGAGCAGCAATTGTTCAGATGCTACCCGGTGTTGAGCTCTTTGGGGGCCCATACCACGACAGTAACCGCTTCTTACTATTTAACAATTGGTTGGCTGCAGGAGTACGTGCAACATGGGACCTCCTAAACATCCCTATCTACTGGCAAGAGAAAAGGATTGCCTGCAAGCGTAAAGCACTGGCGAAGGTAAACCGTATGGCTTTAGCTGTAGGTGTGATTGCTCAAGTTCACCTCTCCTACTTGCTTCATCAAGACAATTTAGAATCATACCTCATTGCTAAAGAGTTAGAATCTGTAAACAAGCGTCTACTCCTTGCGGCGAAGAGTGAACAAAGACAAGGTAAGTTACATGAAGCTGATATTCTAAAGTACGAAGCTGAAGCTCTTTTCGCTGAAATAGACGCCGCAACAAAATACGCTGAAATGCAAAACTCTCTAGAGCAATTAAACAACGCTATAGGCATGCCCCGCTATTTTCAGACTGACGTAGAATATGCTGCTATAGAAACGAATCATATTGACTTTTTAAACGAAGAACCGCAAGAAGAGATTAAGGATACAACATGGACATATAGGGTAAACTAATGGTTTTCAGGATAGGATACATTTTTGTTCCGCTAATTGTATTTGCTTCACTTCAAGGAGAAGAAAATTATGAGGGTTACCTTGATTTCGACGTAGATAAAATCTATGAGACAGATTCTGAGTATCAAGTAATTATCGATCCAAAACATCGAACAATTCTTTCCGCCGAAGTACAGTCACCTGTAAATGAAATTTACAAAAAAATGGGTGACAGCTTCAAAAAAGGTGAGGTCCTGATCCAGCTTAACGACGTTGTGTACCAAAGCAATATAAAAAAGGCGAAAGCTGTTCTAGAGAGAGCCAAAGTTGAGCTCGAAGCGAGAAAGCAACTTTTTCAAGATAATGTAGCCTCCCTTTTTGAGCTAAAAGAGGCTGAAGCGAATGTTGCCATAGCAGAGGCTGAGCTTGCCATCGCTACAAGAGACCTAGAATCAACAAAAATTGAAGCCCCTTATGATGGAAAAGTTGTAACATTGGGAATAGAAGAGTATGAGCTACCACAACCTGGAACAGAACTAATTGAAATTGTCTATGATAAACTACTAACTGCTAAACTACTTATTTCCACCGAGAAGCTCAAAAAACTCAACATTGGTCAATCTTTTAAAATCAAGATACCTGAAGCTGACAAGACAATCACCGCAAAAATCTCACGGATAAGCTCTGTCATTGATCCTTCTAGTTCAACATTCAAGATCGAAGCAGAAATCGATAATCGTGACCAAGAGTTATGGGCCGGAATGAAAGGCGAGGCCGAATTTGAACAATTTAAAAAAGAGTGAGCCCGAAGGGACCATGACGAAACCTGAATCTTCTGCACAGCTTCTGAAACATATGGCGACGATCAATCGCCTTAATGTTAAAGCATTTACTGCTAAAACAAGACAAGAGCTAATTTTTATCATCCTTAACAGTACGATTCACGCTCTTCGTTATGATAGAGCGGTCCTATGGGGGATGGAGTCGGCTAGGCCAAAACTATTAGGTGTTTCCGGACAGTCTGACTTGAATAAAGACGCTGACATCGCCAAACAATGGCAAAGCCTAGTTATGGGTTTGGTCGATCCTAACAAAGCACACGTCGTCGATGCTGACAGCATTGTCGGTGAGTCAGCGTTATGGAAAAAATATCGAACATCCAATGAAGGGACGTTCATTTGGCTACCAATCTTTCACGAAAACGATCTTGTTTTAGGAATGTGGATAGAAATTTTTGGTAAGACAGCTAGCTCTGAAACACTTGAAGAGACCCTTCACTTCATTACAT
>JBCDHL010000074.1:0-7530 GCA_038750095.1 Chlamydiota bacterium | reverse complement strand
GGATCATGTTAAATAGAATCTAAATCAATAAAAAAAACAAAAAAAACATGACTTTTATTTGATTTAATAAACAAATTTTGTTATATTTTAATACAAACTACACAAAGTATTAACAATATGAGTGAAAACAGAGACAATTCGTGGGGTGTTATCCCCCTTTTTTTCATTGCCTTCTGCAACATGTTAACCTATTGCTTGCTTAGGAACATTTGTCACGAAGTGCAATCGATCTCTCCTATGGGAAGCGACACTCATATGGTTTTAAAATTTTTTCTTTCTCCCGCAATAAACACTATCGTCGCAGCAATTTTACTATATGCCGCAAAGAGAACTTCTGTCTATTATATTGTGCAAAGAACGCTTTTAATGATAACAGCCTTCACTTCCATTTTTTTCTTTATAATCACACCTATTTATCTCACTTCATCTGACCCAGCTTCTACCTTTGAAATAAGCTCATTCCTAACCGATGTAAAAGCACACGGTCTCTATGCCATACTTTATCTATTCTTCTCTCTTTGGCCCCCTCTTACTCTACTTCTATTTTATGGGTATTTTAATAATATTGTCACCTTCAGCAGAGCTTGCACATTATACCCTTCTATTTCGATATTCTGTCTTATTTTGTCTGAATTTGTGATGCCAGATCTTACTCAATCGATTTTAACCGGTACTCTTCAAGAAAAAATGTTTAAAGTAGGCATGATCTCCTTAATATGCCTTTTTACAACGATTTACTGTTTTTATAGAACAAACTTGAATGCAAAAGAGGAAAGTGGTGCGATCAAACGTTCACTTGGTCCTATGTTTATTATTTGTTTGGCGCTAATAACGATAACAGTTGGATTCACGAAACATATTTCCGTGATGACCTGGGATTTCTCAATACAAATCAAAGACTCCTTCCCGAAAGCATACTGGGACTTACTAGGGAGTTTTTCAGCGTTGAAACATTTATCAATTCTGGTAACGGTTGTCCTCTTAGGGTTTTTAAGCGCATACCTTAAGCAGAATAAGATGAACGGTTGGAAAAACTTCTGTTATCTTTCTACTGGCCTCATAGCCCTTTTGATTTCGACAACTATTTTTTTAAATTTAATAAGCGGCTCTATTGGATCTTACCTTGTAAAGGGAGACACTGCTCTTTTTGACAAACTTTTGATCAGCGTTGGTGGTAGCTACCAAGTCTTTATTGCGACAGTTTTTTACCCTACCCTTCTCTGTCTTAAACACCTTGTGTTTGTGCCTATTCCACTTCAAGATCGCTTTCGTTTAAAAATCATTATCGACTTAATATTTTATAAGGGTGGGTACTTCGTGGCTGTATTGCTGCAAAGCAGCTTAACTTCACTTGCCGATTTCAAGACACAGTTGATGCTTACCTTAGCGCTTTGTTTTATCACTGTGCTGTTGATTCGCATTCCATGTATTAACTATGTGAGCAAAAAACTTCAGCCTACCATTTCCCCTGAAAAATACTAGCTGAAGATTTATAAGCTGTTTGTTAATCTTATCTTTGAGTTCAATTCGTTATACCAATTCAAGGACACCGAAATCTACTCAATTTCAAAGCAAGGAAATGAATATGAAACTATGGAAATCAGCGATCACTCTTGAGCTACTCAACACAATGTGTGAAAACACTATGGTCGAACATCTTGGAATCGTCTTCACCGAAATTGGCGAAGATTCATTGACAGCAACAATGCCTGTTGACAAGAGAACGATACAGCCTTTAGGTATCATGCATGGTGGAGCATCCGCAGCACTTGCAGAGACCCTTGGAAGTATCGCAGCAAACTGTTGTGTGGATCATGAACGTCATTTTTGCGTGGGCCTCGATATCAACACAAGCCACTTGAAAAAAGCCGCTGATGGACTAGTTAAAGGCATTGCTAAACCTGTTCACCTGGGAGGCATGACACACGTTTGGGAAATTAAAATTTACGACGAGAGTGAGGACCTCATCTCACAAAGTAGGCTAACAGTAGTCGTCCTTGACCACAAAAAAAAGAGTTAATGCTTACATCCACATAGCCCTTCCTTTTTCTCAGCACAAGTGTTGGGCTGATGTGTAGTCGTCTCATTATCGTAAAAAGCACCCTTGGTATTTGCTAACTGCTGGATGTACTCGCAAGGCTCAAAGCGTGCTCCATAACGATCCGTAAGTGTTTTCAACTTCTGGACAACATTTTTTATACCTAAACTGTCAGCGTAGCGGAGTAACCCAGCACGAAACGGGGGAAACCCAATTCCGTAAACTAAGCCCATGTCAACATATAATGGACTATCTACAATACCTTCTTCCAAACACCTTGCCCCTTCATTGATCATTCCTAATACAAAACGATCAACTATTTCTTCATCACTCATTGTCACTTTGGGTGTATCAATCTTATCCAAAATCTTTTGAACTTCGGGGTTTGGTTCCTTCTTTTTGCCATTGTACAAGAAGTATCCTTTTCCAGTTTTCTTACCGTAAAAGCCAGCTTCGAACATCGCTTTGTTAATCTTTGGAGGAGTCATTCTTTCTCCGTAGGCATCATGGAAAACGCTAAATACTTTATACCCTACATCAATTCCCACCTCATCAGCAAGAGTACAAGGGCCCATAGGCATTCCAAATTGAGTGATAATACGTTCAAGGCGATCCATTTCGATACCCTCCTGAAGCATCCATGAAGACTCATTAGCTGCCATGACAAAGATGCGGTTCACTAGGAACCCTGCGCAATCTTTCACGATCAAGGGTACTTTTTTAAATCGCTTGCACAATTCAACTGCCGTAGCAATTGCTTCTGGAGATGTCTTTTCTCCTGCAACGATTTCTACAAGAGGCATACGATTTGGAGGATTGAAAAAATGCATTCCTAAGAATCGCTCAGGATGTTTCATATGCTTAGACATCTCTGCAATCGACAATGAAGAGGTGTTAGAAGCGATGATTGCATCTTTTGACATTACATTCTCTAACTCTCCAAAAATCTGATGCTTAAGCTCCAAATTTTCTGTTGCAGCTTCGATTACAATATCTGCACGTTCAAATCCCGAATAATCAGTGGTACCACTGAGCATCTGAAATTTACGTTGAATCTGATAAGGTTTAACTCTCCGGATTTTTAAAAGCTTTTTATAGATATCGTGAGCGGCTTTATAGCCTTTACCAACTGCTTCCCAGTTAACATCTTTAAAACGTACAGGAATATCGCGATAACTGAAAAGCCAGGCAATACCTGCCCCCATCGTCCCCGCGCCAATAACCCCACCAAAATTAACTTTTTTCGGCTTTGCATCCGAGTGAAGTCCAGGATCTTTTTTTAGTTCCTCGTTAGCAAAGAAAAGCTGTATTAGGTTCATAGCGTTCTGGAAGTTCGTTGGTATGGCATCAAGAAAATCATCGATCTCACACTTTAATCCATCCTTTAAGCTTTTGCTTTGAGTTTTCTCAATCGTCTCAAGAGCAACAATTGGTGCAGGATACAAACCTTTTGTTTTCGATAGTACATTTTTGCGTGCGAAATAGAATAGAGCAGCTCGGCCAAGTGGATTTTTCTCCATAAGCCAGTGATGAAATCCCGTATGTTGTCTCCGCTTTTCAATCTCTTCTCGCCCCTTTGAGTCGAGAACCTTATCCAAAAAGTCAGGAAGGCGATCTTCAACAAACTCATGCGCATAAATTGCATCCGCAAGTTTAATCTTATATGCTTTTTTGCCATCAACTCCTTTGCCAGTAAGAATCAGTTTTAGTCCTTGTTCAAGTCCAATCAATCTCGGTAATCTTTGTGTCCCTCCCCATCCAGGCATAATACCAAGCGTCACCTCTGGAAGCCCAATCGATACTTTTGGGTGATCAGTAACAATTCGATAGTCACAAGCGAGGGCTAATTCAAGGCCACCACCCAAACAGACTCCGTTAATCAACGCGATAGTCGGAAATGAAAGGTTTGATAATCTATTGAACACTTCATGACCACGCTGAATGACACTATCAGCAATGGACGGGTCTTTGAAAATTTTATCGAAACTCTTTAGGTCCGCACCCGCTATAAACACACCGGGTTTTGGACTTTTAATAACTAAAGCTTTTACAGATGAATCATGCTCCAGTTGTTCAATGATGTCATTAAATTCTTCTAATCGCTCGAGAGAGATTGTGTTGACCTTTTCACCAGGCAAGTCAAATACGAGGCTCGCTATGCCGCGATCATCAATCGTTAATTGAAATGCAGAACTCATCTTACTCAACCTCCACAGCTACTGCTTGTCCCTGTCCACCACCTACACACAATGTGGCGAGACCTAATTTTTTATCTCTACGTTTAAGTTCTTTAACGAGCGTGAGTACCAACCGTGCGCCGGAAGCCCCAAGGGGGTGTCCCAAGGCAATAGCCCCACCATTAACATTTAGCTTTTCTTGATCGATTGTCCCTACAGCTTTTTCCATTCCAAGCTCCTTTTGGGCAAATTCATCTGAAGAAAGAGCTTTAACAACAGAAAGAACCTGGGCGGCAAACGCCTCATTGATTTCAATTAAGTCGAAGTCGGATATATCACGATGAACCTTTCGAATGAGCTTACTCGTTGCAAAAGCAGGGCCCAGCCCCATTCTCTCAGGTTCAACACCAGCGACAGCATCATCAAGAATATAACCAATGGGGGTATAACCCAACTCTTTTGCCTTTGACTCTTTCATGAGTAATAAAGCGACAGCACCATCCGTTACTTGGCTAGATGTTCCAGGTGTGACTGTACCTGTGAGTTTGTCAAATGCTGGTTTCAACTTAGCTAAACCTTCATATGTTTGGTCGTCTCTTGGGCCGTCGTCGTCCTGCTGTATTTTCTCGAATTTAGGAGCCATGGGGATTGGAACAATTTCGTCCTGCAACCGTCCTTCACTCCGAGCTTTAGAAGCTCTCTCTTGGCTGTTAAAAGCAAAATGGTCTTGCTCCGAACGAGTTACATGAAATTCCCTTGATAATATCTCAGCTGTCTGCCCCATTGTTAACCCAACTAATGGGTCCGCAATTTTTGGCATCTCAGGCGCAAGAAATGAAGGCCTAAAGGATGTCAATAGTTTCAGTTTGCTACCTAAAGTTTTGGCTTTTGATAACTTTATCAGCCATTCACGCATTCCTTTACGAAAGAGAATAGGAAAGTGAGTCATAGACTCTGTCCCCCCTACAATGTAAATCTCACCATCGCCTCTGCGAATTTTGTTGGATGCGTTAATGACTGCTTCCATACCAGAGGCACAGTTTCTGTTGACTGTAAGAGCTGGAACATGATCAGGTACTCCACCTTTAACGGCAACTACCCTAGCTATATTCGTTGCATGGGGGGGTTGAATCACATTACCGAACACCAGCTCGTCAATGAGGTTGGGATCTAGTCCAGTTCTTGCTAGAAGCTCTTTGACGACAAATGCTCCTAAATCATCTGCTTCTATATCTTTAAAAGCTCCATTAGCTTTACAAAATGGGGTGCGTACTCCATCGACTATCGCAATGCGTTCAATCATGCGGCCTCCTCAACATACATGCTATCAATGAGATGACGGTACTTTTCATGGATAATTTCCCGCCGTATTTTCATAGTTGGGGTCAGCTCTCCTCCAAGGACTGTCGGAACGGTTGAAATAAACCGATAACTGTGGAGCTGTTCCCAGTGATTCAAGTTTTTATTTAGATTATAGAGTAAGTGATCCATTTCCTGCTTGATAAAATTACTTGATAGAAATGCTTCATCTGACAGCTTTTCTTGATTATGCAGCTTCTTTAAATCTTGAAGAATCTCGAAATCGGGGAAAATCAAACAAGAAGCAAACTTTTTATCGTTACCAACAACCATTGCTATATCGATAAGTGGTGCTTTACACAACTCTTGCTCTATTGGTATAGGAGCAATCCATTCACCGGTAGAAGTTTTGTACATTTCTCTCAAGCGGCCGAGAATTGACACTATGCCATCTTGGTCTATAGCTCCTTTATCACCCGTACGCAGCCAGCCATCTTCTGTAAAAACTTCTTTAGTTGCTTTAGGCTCGTTATAGTACCCTTGCATGACTAGCGGACTTTTTACAAGAAGCTCACCTTCCTCGCTAAGCTTTACTTCCGTCCCATCGAATGGTAAACCTACAGAACCAATGCGGATATTATCAGGTCTGTTGCATGAAACTACTGCGGACTCTGTCTGCCCCCAGCCTTCATAAATTGGAACACCAATATCTAAGAAAAAATGGTAGACGTGTGGGTTTAGCGCAGCTCCACCACAAATTACAGCATTTAAATTATTACCCAGCGACTCTCTGAGCTGTGAATACACAATCTTATCGGCAATCGGATGCATCATTTTCTTAATGAAGCTATCTTCTTCCTGATTCGCTAAGTCAAAAGCCCAACGCCCAATTTGTCGTTTTAGAAAACCAGCCTGATTAACTTTTGCACACATTTTTGAATAAATTTTTTCTAACAGTCTTGGAACGACAACGAGGATTGTCGGATGCAACTCACGAGCTACGTCCCCTACAGTAGTGATGTCTTGAAGATAATATATCGGTATCCCTCTGGTAATCATGAGAAAATTAATAGACCTTGCGAAAATGTGCGCGAGAGGTAATACGTTCAGATAGAGCTCATCATCCCAATTAAATGGATTAAGATGAACTAGTCCAATAACATTTTGATGAGATAACATGACCCCTTTAGGCAGACCCGTGCTTCCGCTAGTATGGACAATAGTAGCCAAATCGCCAGGTTTAATTTCATCAAGCATATTCTCATATAAATCAGGTTCTTCGTGTTCGAGGGATAATCCTAGATTACAAAACTCCTTAAAATTATACGCTTTGTGTTTCACAGGTTCATCTTGAAGACTGATGACAACTTCAAAGTGGCTCGAAAAAGCTCCATACATATCCCACTGTTCTTCACCAGCTACAAAAATGTGCTTAAGCGCTGTATGTTTTATCTCGAACTCAAAATTCTCATTTGAAATGTTTGCAAATAGAGGAACTGATACACCACCACACATCATGATGGCAAAATCGGCAATAGTCCATCGAGGAGATGGATTTGAAAGAATTCCAACTCTGTCCCCTTTTTTTATACCTAGTTTTCGAAGGCCCAAAGCTACCATTTTAACTTGCTCAACAAATTCTTTTGAGGAGACGGAGTCCCACCCATTCTCTAGGTTTTGGAAGTTTAAAGCATTTGGTTTAGAGTATTCTTTTTCAACGTGTCGTAGTACCTCCACGACTGTCTTGAAAGGTTTCATAGCATCTCCTTTCTGCATTGATTTTACCCAAAATAGTCCATTTACTTTAGGGGCCTTCTAATATTGTATATAGCACAATATTAAATTATTTTTTCAACAAGGTTCCTATTAACCCCTAAATATGACGGACCTAGTTAACCATTCTTCATTATGCAAAAGTCATGCCAAGTTTTGAGGTAGCAACTAAGCTGTAGATTTATGCGACTTGGCATTCATGTCACTTATACCGATCGTATACTGAATGAAATTGGAAATTAT
>JBCDHL010000073.1:0-7540 GCA_038750095.1 Chlamydiota bacterium | reverse complement strand
CGTCACCATTTCATCGCCATCTATTTGGGCGTTAACAGCAGGGAACATGTTTAGCGCTTCAGTTACAGCTTTTGTGAAGAATGACATAAATCCTAAACCGACACCGTGTTGCTCTTTGAAGATCTCCTTGTATTTAGAGCGGATATCCATAATAGGTTTCATGTTCACCTCATTGAAGGTGGTGAGCATGGCAGTTTCATTTTTAACCCCTACAAGTCGCTTGGCAACTTTTCTTCTGAGCATAGACATGCGCTTGCGCTCCGTATCGCGCGAACCACCCCAACCTTGAGTACTTTCAGCTGAAAAGCCAGCACTCATAGCATTTACTACATCTTGCTTTAAGATTCTTCCATCCTTACCTGATCCATTTACCTGAGCAGGCTTGACGTTATTTACATCCTTCAGTAGCTGCTAAAAAATTGATTGAAAAGTCTTATCGATTAGCCAGAAGTGATAATCACGAAAAACTAACCGGAAAGATAATTTGTCGACTAGCACAATTCGACCTGCCAAAAGCTTATGTTAGAGCAAAAAACATGGAGAATGGTGAGTGCAAAACCGAAACACTCTTCAAGATAGCAACAATCTCAATCAGAAATGAATTGAATGAGAAACTCTGATCAGCCTACAAAAAACATTTATTGATCGTTAATAGAAAAGCACTTACAATTCACGTTAAATTGTTAGGTAACGATGATCCTTTGTGTTACCCCTTTACTGCATTCAAGGATAACCAAGAAATGAAGACAAAAAACCAAGACGACACGTTTGTTTTTCGTTTAAGGCCAAAGGATTTTTCACCTGTTGTTGAGGTTGCTGCTTGCTATAATGAATGGCAAGGGAAGGTTTTATTTTTAAAAAGGTCTATTGGAAAATCTGAAGGTGGAAAATGGGGTGTTCCTGCTGGTAAAATTGAAAAAGGCGAAAACAGTCTTCAAGCTGTTATTAGAGAAACGTATGAAGAGACTAAAATCTCGCTGAAGGAGCAACAACTCAGATTCGTTGGCAAGCTGTTTATACGTAAACCTGGAATAGACTATGTCTATCACATGTACCATCGGAAAGTGGATTTTGCACCTAATGTGATGTTGAGTAATGAGCACCAAGAATACCGATGGTTGTCAATGGCTCAAATCGGTGTATTTTCTCTTATGTCGGGCGCTTTAGAAGCTCTCTACCACTGCAAAGCTTTGGTCAATAAGCCCAAACTGACAAGAAAGGCCTTTTATTTCATTCGACATGGAGAAACTGATGTAAATGCCGATCCTGAAATTAAATGTGTTGATTATGACCTTCCTTTGAACAATCGAGGTAGAAACCAAGCACAACAAGCTCGTGAGCTCATGAAAGATCTATCATTAAAATCGGTTTGCTTCAGTCCACTAAAAAGAGCCTCCGAGACAAAAGATATTCTCGTTTCCAATCTTCACCTTGATCATGAAGAGTTAGAGAATTTAAGCGAATGCAAGGCTTCTATATGGACAAAAATGGTTCAACTAGAAAAAGGACATGAATTTCAAGTTTGTGATGATGTGGAAAACTTTCTTGGAAGATCAATACGCGGCTTAGATGCTGGATTACGAAAAAAATCACCGATTTTATTGGTAGCCCATGGTGGTATCCATTGGGCATTGTGCTATCATCTTTCAATTGATAACCACCCATGGAAAATCGGAAATTGTGAGCTCGTACATTTCCAACCCGTAGGACAGGAAGAATGGAAAGCAGAGATAATCAAAGTGGACAGGGAGACTGATTAAATCAGTATGTTAGTATTAGGCATTGAAAGTACGTGTGATGAGACGGGATGTAGCGTTGTCAAAGATGGCAAAACCATCCTATCCAACGTGATCTCTTCTCAAGTGAAGCTTCACCAAGAATTCGGTGGTGTTGTCCCAGAACTTGCTTGCCGGCAACACATCGATGTCTTCATTCCTGTTCTCGATAAAGCTCTTAAAGATGCAGGTATTGCGCTCAAGGATATTGACCTAATCGCTGTAGCTCATGCTCCTGGCCTCATAGGCGCCGTATTACTTGGCTTAAATGTAGCGAAAGCTCTTTCCGTAGCAACGAAAAAACCGTTTATTGGTGTCAATCATGTCGAAGCTCATCTTTATGCCTCTATTATGTCGCATGATCAAAACGTCGAGTTTCCTGCATTGGGAGTGGTTCTTTCGGGTGGTCATACTGCATTGATTCTTATGAAAAATATTGGTGATTATCAACTGATAGGCGAAACAACCGATGATGCTATTGGCGAAGCATTCGATAAAGTCGCCAAAATGATGCAACTCCCCTATCCTGGTGGTCCTCAAATTGAACGTTTAGCCACTAAAGGGGATCCCTATAGCTACTCTCTTAAAGCGGGAACGGTAAAAGGTCGCCCCCTAGATTTTTCTTTAAGCGGATTGAAGACAGCTGTTCTTTACAATTTAAAGGGGCAAAACGCGACTAAATTTCCTGCCGAAATGTTGACTGAATCAGAAAAATGCAATATGGCAGCGACGTTCCAGCGGGTCATACTGGAAGATGTTGTGAAGAAAACTTTGAAGGCCGCAGAAATCCATCAATGCGAAACCTTGATATTCGGTGGTGGAGTAACCAATAACCAAGCCTTAAGAAAGATATTCAGTGAAAAGACTCAAGCTCATCAACTTCTTTGGCCGTCGCCTGGCTTAAGTCTTGATAATGCCGCGATGATTGCTGGTCTCGGTTACCACCAATACCAGCAACGTAACCAGGGCTCTTCTCTCAATCTCGAAGCGGAATCGCGGGTAAGTTTTTAAAAGCCGGAATTTATATACCGATCGTGCTTCAAAATTTGGAAAAACTACAAAGTCGAGCTAACCTCTCTTTTATGTTGAATTTTATGCTTGTCATAGGCTAGAATGGGGCCATTGTAATAACCATTAGTCTCCGGAGTTAAGTATGGCTTCTTCTAAACGTGAAAAAATAAAATTGAAAAGCTCAAAGAGTCACCATCACTACTACACAGTGAAAAATAAAACACAAACACCTGAGCGTATCAAACTCAGAAAGTATGATCCTGTCGTTCGTGAGCATGTAGAATACAAAGAGACCAAGTAACCTATTGGTGGCCATGCGTTTTTTTGAGCTATCTGTCGCCTCGAAGTATCTAAGTCCTCGATGGCGGCAGTTATCAGTTTCAATAATAAGCTTGATATCAATCTTCGTAATATCCCTTGTCGTTTGGTTAATTGTCGTTTTTTTATCTGTAACCCATTGGCTCGAAAAAAACTGGGTCCAAAAGCTCATTGCACTCACAGCTCCCGTTCGCGTTGTTCCGACACCGGAATATTATGATTCTTATTACTATCAAATTGATAGTTTAAGTGCCGAATCCGACTACTCTCTCAAAACAATCAGTGAAAAATGGGAGTCAACGGTCACGGACCCTTATGATCCTACCTTTGATGAAGAAACTCCAGCAAACTGGAGATATCCAGATTTAGATGAGCAGGGCGAACTCAAAGATATCGTGAAGCTGGCCTACGAAGCGATCAACGAAATTCCTGGTGCCTCACCTCATGATTATGAAATGACCATAGGGAATATACGTTTGCGACTTCTACGCGATATGCCTCGTAGTTACGCCACAAACTGGTATCCTAACACGATGCAAAATCAGAGTTTTATAACCCAGAGTGCCTACATAGGTTCCTTTGACTCTTCAAATGAAAGCTTGCAAAAAGCGATGTTACCGATTACATCAGAAGATATTGACAACCTTCTTAACACCGTCTCTCTTGCGTCCGATAATATCCAAGAAGATTCACCCAGCTCAATCGAACGTTTAGATCACAAAACCACAGTGAAAAAATTGACCTCTCTAATGAGCACGATGAGGGTTAGTAAACTGAAGACGCCGAACTATGGCTGGAACATTCCTCGTGAAATTTTACCTGACCAATGTTCTTTGGAAACATGCGCTTTGATTGTAAACTCTAAAATACAAAAAGTCATCATTCCTCAAGATTCAGGACAGCTTATCGCGTTGGGTGACAATCTTGCAAGCGATGGTTATCAGCAAGTTCCGGCGACCCTTATTGTTGATGGTGGTGTTGCTAAGGTAAGGCTGGAAGGTAAGGAAACACCTCTCTCTGACAATATACCCTTGGCTTTAGAAGGTAACCGTGAGTTTAATGTACGTTTTAATTTCGATAGCATCGCTGAGGCGAGTAGTGCTTCTGAGTTAACTTTTGGCGTGAATATCCCCCTTCAAAGCACACGTATCGTTGGAGATGCAAAGCTTGGTGACTTACAAATTGCGAAAGTAGACATCCAGAAGAATTTCCAAGCAGGTGACCAGGTCTCCCCTTCATGGTTATACCAGATCAATGAGACCAACGGTGAGAAACTTCACTATCTCCCCGCTGATTCTGAGTTAGGTGAAAGTATTTTGCTCCCTAAGTCTTACAGAGATGTCGGTGTGCTTTTGGGTGATAGGGGATATCTTTCTTACTACAGTCCAACAGCAAGTTCTGTACAAGAGCAGCGTGTCCCTGTAACAGTAGCAGGTTTTTATGATCCGGGTATCATGCCGATAGGTAGCAAACTTGTTCTTGCCAATAAAGAAGTTACTTCCTTCATTCGAGCAAGTCAAGGACAAGAAGATAGTACGATGACCAACGGCATCAATGTACGAATAGATAATATCGACCGTGCTGAAGAAGTTAAAGAGCATATTCAAAACTCTCTAAAAAAAGCGGGCATTTCCCAGTATTGGACAGTGGAAAGTTACCGTGAATATGAGTTTGCTCGTGACATTCTTCAACAGTTAAAAAGCGAGAAAAACCTATTTTCTTTGCTAGCAATAGTTATTCTTGTGGTGGCCTGTTCCAATATCATTTCGATGCTTATTATCTTGGTCAACGATAAGAAGGTAGAAATCGGTATTTTACGATCGATGGGAGCCTCTTCGTTCAGTATCGCTTCGATTTTTGGTCTCTGTGGTATAAGTATGGGATTGATCGGTAGCATATCGGGAATTATCCTCGGCTTAATTACCCTCAAGAATTTAAATAGCCTTGTTGGATTCTTAAGCCGTCTCCAAGGACATGAGATGTTCAACCCTGCATTTTATGGTGACACGCTTCCTAATGAAGTAAGTTTTGATGCTCTTGGTTTCGTTGTTATCATGACAGTTACTATATCGACAATTGCCGGAATCGTTCCTGCCATTAAAGCATGCATGTTTCGTCCAAGTGAAATTTTGAGGTCGGAGTAGTTTATGGCAGATGATAGGAAAATCATATTAGAAGCTAAAAGGGTAAAAAAGCATTTCCGCTCTCCTGTGGATGTTTCGATTCTAAATGGCGTCGATTTAACTGTACTTGGTGGTGAAAGTATCGCTATCATGGGGCGTTCAGGCGAGGGAAAAAGTACTCTCTTACAAATATTAGGAACATTAGAAAAAGCTTCAGGGGGAAGTCTTCATATTGCAGGACAACGAGTCTCCTCTTTATCAGTTACTCGCATTCGTCGTAAGCACATTTCTTTCGTCTTCCAATCTTACCATTTGCTAGATGATTATTCCGTTTTGGATAACATTCTCATGCCGGCTAGAATCGACCGACGATCTGTAAGCGTTGGAAGTGACGCTCATGACCGTGCAATCGAGCTTCTTGATTTGGTTGGTTTATCACACCGAGCACAATTCAATACAAAGCTACTCTCTGGCGGAGAGAAACAGCGTACAGCTATTGCTAGAGCTCTAATTAATGACCCTGACCTCATTCTAGCAGATGAACCTTCAGGTAACCTAGATCATGAAACCGCGTCGATTATCCATGACCTGCTACTTTCTTTTGCTAAAAAGAAAGAGAAAGCCCTCATTCTCGTTACACATGATGACAATTTAGCAGATCTATGCGATACGAAATACCACCTACGTGATGGATACCTCCATAAATCCTAAACCTCGAATTCTTGTCCTCTTATGACAAAACCAGCAAAACCGTCACCGGTCGCATCTGGAAGATCACTGTTGTTATAGTGATAGAGCCACATTTTTGATTTAATTTCGGCAGGTAAGGAGACTAGCTCATTATAGTGCGCATGTACACCGGAGTGTTTCTTAGATGTTTCACAATCGTGAAAGATCATATCAGCTTCTTCATAATGAGGCCTCAATAATTCCGGTGTGAACTGCGTGTCTGTAGTGATAAAAGTCTTTTGTTTTTTTGTTGTTATCACCAAACCGTAACAGGGAGCTAAATTACTGTTATCGTAGTAGTGTATGACTGGAACTAATTCAAAATTGGCTCCTTGCCACCTAAATTTTTCATCTTCCTTAAGAACATTCAAGTCAAAGTATGTAGACAAACTTGACACTTGCCCCTTTATAGTACTCATTGAACCTTTTAATAAATTTTCCCATAAGGTATCCACAAGATCTTCTCGAATGAACAATTTCGGTAATGTATCTTCAATCTCAAAATGCCAGCTCAATCCCAACCATTCGAGTCCATGGGTATGATCACCATGTAGATGACTAATGTAAACGTGGGTAATATCTTGGTATGAGAGGCCGACATCATGAAGTGCATGTCTGGTGTCACCTCCACAGTCAATCAAAAAATATTCATTTCCATTTTTTAAAACCATGTTAGAGTGATAAGTCTTTGGACCAACTGCAAAAGAGGAACTGCAACCTAAAAAAATTAAACGCATATCACTCATAACCTACTTTGTTTTATACCTCCAAACACCATCCCAATGTTCACCGGGTGGATTATTTTGAAGGTATTGGCATCGCTCTAAGAACATGTATGCCACATGATCTTCCGGCCACAACTCTAAAGCCTTTTCAAACGCACCTATGGCCTTTTCCCAATTTTGATGTTGGTAAGCATTGAATGCTTCTTCAAATTGGACATTGTAAGCTTCTATATTATCGTCAAAACGCGAGCTAATCAACTCATAGATTCGTATAGGTTCATATTTTCCCTTCACTGTAATCTGATCCAAAAGTCTCACCTGATAGATACCTTTTACATCTTTGTAAACAGATTCACTAATAACGATTTGAGTATGATAGACTTTATTGATAGCTTCGAGTCTACTCGCTGTATTAGGGGCGTCGCCTATGGCAGAGTAATTGATGCGCTCTTTTGAACCCAAATTTCCTACTAAGGTAACACCATGATGGATTCCTATTCGTGTGAAAAAGGGCTGTTTTCCTTCACCTTTCCAATGTTTATTAAGAGAGTTTAGTTTATCTTGGCAAGCGAGCGCTGCCTGGCAAGCATGCAAACAAGTCTCATCATCATTCTCTGGAGCCCCCCAAAATGCCATAATCGAATCGCCAATGTACTTATCAATTGTTCCATGATGTTGCGATATAATTTTACTCATTTCATCAAAATAATCGCAGAGTTGAATCATTAGCTCTTGTGGATTCATGTATTCTGTGATCCCTGCAAAATCTTCGATATCTGTGAACATAATAGCAAGATCTTTAGATTCAACACCAATTCTGGCACCTCCTGAGGACTTAATCAGTTTGCGTACCAGTGTT
>JBCDHL010000072.1:0-7542 GCA_038750095.1 Chlamydiota bacterium | reverse complement strand
TGCGAACAAGCTCAAAAAGTACTTGAGCAAGAAGGCTCTTATGAAAATATTAAGATTACACTCGAAGCTACGCGAAATAGAAATGTCTTCCCTAGATCAAGTAGAAATGTTTTCACTACACCAAGCATGGGGTCTATCCCTCACAAGAGCCTCTTTAAACAGTTGATGGATGAAAAAGAACTCTTTGAAAAACAATTAAAAGAGTTAAAAAAATTTGAAAAGAGCCTGGTCTTTGCCTGGACCATAAGAGGACTTCCAAAGGAATTAAAAGCAACGGAGACATTTACCCAACTCTTTCTCAATAAACTTTATAACGACAAAACAGTTGATAAAATGGTCAACTACTCATCAGAGGAGATTATCAAAGATTGTACAAAACTGTACAATTATCATTTTATTTCTGAAAACACCGAGTACGCATTGAATCCCTATCGAGAATTTCAAGTTGGTAAAAAATTTGAGGAATATTGGTGGGAATTAGATCTGGATAATACCAGCGATAAAATAAAAACAGAACAAAAAAAAGATTGCATTGTACTAATACACGAGAAGGTAGGCGAACTTGTAAAAAAGAGACTCCAGTATAAACCTCCTGAAAACCTTGACATCAATTTTAAAGTTGAGTTCGATAAGGACGGCCTAAATATCCCTATTGAATATGGTAGCCCCATCTATTCCTTTGAAACACAATTGGAAACGAGTCACCAAGTTTTTGTTGTAACATTTAATAAGACTAAACCCAATATATACCCACATCAAGAAATAGCTGAACATTTTCTTGAGACTCTTTCTAGCATTAAAAGAATTGACGAATGTGTTAATTATTCATCTAAGCTGATTCTCAAAGGAGTAAATAAATTTCAAAAGAATCATATAACTTTAGATATCTACAACCCAATTTTCTGTTCAATCGCTTTCGACCGGAAAAGATTTGACATCGTTGAAGATTTCAAAATTTTTTGGAAAAAATTACATCTCGACAGGCTAAGAAACCTAGACAAAATAAAATGCACTGCAGAATGCTTCTCAAACCTCCACAAGCGAGTTTATGAGCTTACTAAGGAAAAAGTTCAAAGAGACTCTCCTGAAAATGTAAATATCACATTGAAGTTAAAGTCTGATACTGGTGATTTAAATAAAACCATGCTTAACCGTTTCGATTCTGAAAAGGCCTTTCAAGAACTATTAGCGCGTGGTTCCTTACTTGTTGCCACGGCGGAAAAAACTAAACAAAGTGAAGTACCTGACAAAACTTTTGTTGAGGCATTTATGGATTCAGTTTCAAAAAACGAAACAGTACTTGAATTGGTCGAACAATTGTCAGAAGAAATCACCAGCACAATTAACAAATGGCTTGAGAAGAATGTAAATTTAAATGGGAAAGCATTAACTTTTAAACCTCATAAAGTTAGGGATATATGGAAGACCAGGTTCGACCTATCTTTCCCTTGGAAGTATTGGGAAGAATTAAACATGAGTGACATCAGCTCCGAAAACAAAGCAGAACTTTGCCTAAAATGTGCGTTAAAACTACATAATTATACCTGTGAAAAGATTAAACTTAAAATTAACGAGGAGTCCTTCGAAAATCTTGAAATTGACCTCAAAGCAGATTCAGGTAAAATTGACATCACCCAACTTCAAGAGAGTGGTGGTGTATTTTTTCATTATGGATTTAATGAGCAGCTTAAGCATAATCTAGCTTTCATATTGACTATAAGAGAAATAAAATAATATTTTCGTTCCGATCTCATATAATGATTATGGGATGTTAAGTTCATGAAGCACTCATTAAAACACATCTTACCGGTGAGATTGTTTCTCATAACTCCAGAGATTCAACGGCAATACCATTAAGAGAAAATGCTTGGGTAAGAAAAATTCTGAATCGGAAACCTGCCGAAGACAAACGCTATAACAAAAGGTCAACTGCTGAAAGAGCAATTTAGGTTACATTATAAATTATCCTTTAAGTATTCATTGCGCTCTGATAAAATGGGTGATCTTGATAACTGTATTACAATAGTTTTGTTGTTTATGAAAGCACCTGAAAAAGCAAAAATCATTAGTATGGGCTCTTACGTCCCAAAAAGTATTTTAACAAATACTCAATTGGAGCAAATGGTTGAAACATCCGATGAATGGATATTGAAGAGAACTGGGATCAAAGAAAGACGAATTGCCGGTAAAGATGAAGCTGCATCAGATATGGGAACTGAAGCTGCAAAGCAAGCTCTATCCAAAAGCCCTATTCCTGCTGAAAAAATTGATTACATTCTAGTCGCTACGATGTCACCGGATTACCTTTCCCCTGCCACTGCTGCAATTATTCAAAAAAACTTAGGTCTTTCCCACATTCCAGCTATCGACATCCAAGCTGCCTGCACCGGATTTTTATACGCCCTTTCGATGGCAAAAGCCTATGTAGAATCAGGCATGTATAGAAATATACTGGTTATTGCCACCGAAAAAATGTCTTTCGTCACCGATTATACCGACCGAGGCACCTGCATCCTCTTTGGTGACGGATCCTCTGCAGCAGTTATCTCTACAGAAGGTTCCGGCCTTGAAATCAACACTATCACTCTTGGTGCTGATGGAGGCCAGGCGAATTTAATTATCGTTCCTTCGGGAGGTTCGCGCTCACCTGCAACTGAAGAAACTGTTAAAGAACAGGATCACTTCGTAAAACTGGAGGGAAAAGAGGTCTTTAAGCATGCAGTTAAGCGCATGGCTGAATCGGGAAAGATATGCTTAGAAAATGAAAACCTCACGATTGACGATTTGGCTTGGGTCGTCCCTCACCAAGCTAACTTACGTATCATCGACGCTCTCGCCAAACACTTGAACATCCCTCAAGAAATCATCTACAAAACAGTACACAAATATGGAAACACCTCAGCGTCGAGTATTCCAATGGCTCTTACCGATCTGATTGAAGAGAAAACCATCCAACCAAACGACAAATTTCTACTTGTCGCTTTCGGTGCTGGATTGACATGGGGTGGAGCGGTACTGACGCAAACGTAACAAAAAGGTCTGATAATCATGAAAAACTCCAAAAAAATAGCTCTCCTTTTCCCTGGTCAAGGATCACAGTATCCTGGTATGGGACGCGACTTTTACGATAGTTACGCAATGGTAAGAGAAATATTTGAAGAAGCCAACGACATTCTTGGGCGAAATCTCTCTGACATCATCCTCAATGGGCCAGAAGATGTTCTGACTCAAACAAAGAACAGCCAAACGGGTATCTTTGTGATGAGCTTTGCACTTTTACGAGCTGTACAAGAAGCTTTCCCAAATCTGAAGCCTGATTATACTGCTGGGCTTAGCTTGGGAGAATATACAGCACTATCGGCAGCGGAAATGCTCCCTTTTTCGGAATGTTTACCACTCGTGCAAGACCGTGGTACATTTATGAATGATGCTTGTGAGTCGACTCCTGGCACTATGGCAGTGGTTTTGGGACTAAGTGCTGATGAGATAGAATCTATTGTACAGTCTGTCGATATGCCAAATGATCTATGGGCAGCAAACTTTAACTGTCCAGGCCAAGTTGTGATTTCTGGTACAGTCAAAGGGATCGAGGCTGGTACTGATGCGGCCAAGAAGAAAGGAGCTAAACGAGTTCTTCCCTTACCTGTTCATGGAGCCTTTCATAGTGGTTTGATGAAAGAGGCAGAAGTCCGATTAGCACCCCATATTGAAAAAGCCCCTATTACCCAGGGACAGTCAAAACTCGTCATGAATGTAACAGGCTCTTTAGTAGAGGATATTTCCTCCATCAAGAATAATTTAATACACCAGGTCACACATTCTGTTCGTTGGGAGCAAGGAATTCGTGACCTAATGAGCCGCGGTGTAGAGCTATTTATCGAAATCGGATGTGGTCAGTCACTTTCTGGGTTCAACAAAAGAATAGGTGTTCCTGTTCCGACGATTAACATTGAAAAACCTGAACATTTAGAAAAACTCGCAGAATATTTCTAGCATAGGAGATCACGTAACATATGGGAAAATTGGATAGTCAAGTCGCTCTTGTAACGGGTGGAACTGCTGGCATTGGTAAAGGTATTGCTTTAAAACTTGCTGCTGAGGGAGCACAAATCGCCATCTTCGGTAGAAGTGCAGAAAGAGGTCAATCTGTCCTTGAGGAGATCAATGAAAAATATGGTAGCGGTCGCGCAGCTTTTTACCAAGTCGATGTCTCACAAAAGGAAAGTGTTTCTGATGCAATCAAAAATGTCGTTATCGATTTTAAACAAGTAAATATTTTAGTAAATAACGCAGGTGTCACTCGTGATCAGTTACTTATGAGAATGAGCGAAAGTGACTGGGACGAGGTCATGGATATAAATGTCAAATCCTGCTATAATCTCTCTCATGCTCTCGTACGTCCCATGATGAAGGCTCGTAAAGGCAAGATCATCAATATCAGTTCCGTTGTGGGACTAACAGGGAATACAGGGCAAGCCAACTACGCTGCATCCAAAGCTGCGATCATTGGCTTTACAAAAGCGTTGGCTAAAGAGCTTGCCGCTCGAGGTATTTGTGTAAACTGCGTTGCGCCCGGGTTTATCAAAACGCAAATGACCGATGCTTTAAACGAACAACAGCAGGAAACAACCCTCTCACAAATCCCAATGGGAAGAATGGGTTCTCCTGAAGATATTGCGAATGCAGTGTTATTTTTATCTTGTCCGGAATCCGACTATATCACCGGTCAGGTAATCACCGTCGATGGCGGTATGGTAATGTAGAATAATTTCTTAAACTCTCAACATGAGGTATAAAAATATGGCCATAGAACAAGAAGTCGTAGACATCATTGTCGAACAACTTGGTGTTGATAAAGATGATGTAACTCCAGAGAAGTCTTTTGTGGAGGACCTGAATGCAGATTCCTTAGATCTCACAGAATTGATCATGACATTCGAGGAAAGGTTTGGATGCGAGATTCCTACAGAAGATGCCGAGAAGCTGAAGACTGTGGATGATGCGATCAAATACATTCACGCGAATAACGCAGGATAAGTTATCGTTCAGTATACCGATCGAGATTCAAAATTAATGCAATGTTTTTTACCACAGAGCACAATGAGCCCACAGAGAAAAGAGAGAGTCATACTCTGGTGAAATAAACCTCTCTCTGTGATCTCGTTGATCTCTGTGGTAAAAATTCAGAAAATTCCTTATTCATTTGATGGTTGATTTTCTTCAAGCTCATTGACTTTTTCAAGGTACAAAAAAGCTTTTGGAGTATTTCCAAGCTTTACATGGCAGGCGACTAGGTTTTTCAGTACCACAACACTCTCCCCTCCATAATCAAGAGCTTTTTCAAAAAAGACTAGGGCTTGTTCATATGCTTCGATTCCAAAACAAAGAACCCCTAGATTAATGAACACACCCGATTGGGATGGGTCCACGGGGTAGAACTGTTCATCAATCAGCTTCACAGCGGTTAGAACACTTTGCTTCTGTTGCCCTGTAACATTTGAGAGTTTGCTTAGTATAGCCTCGTAAAAAGTATAAAAATTTACAGGATCCCACCTTCCAAACTTGAGAAGAAGAAGTAAAAAGTCGAGTGTGTAGTGGATATGCTCTTTCTCTAAATATTCCACCATGCTCCAATAATCTTTTGGTTCAAAAGCATCGATACTTTCTTTGAAAGCATGATATGTCTCTCGATATTCAACCCTAGACCCCTTTGCAACTGCAGCCATAACAACAAATCGAGGATCCGAAAATGTCGTCGTTAACCCAAGGCCACCATCCTGCTCGAAGTACCTGGAGATTGCGTGATAACAGACAGGCAAGGAAAATGTATCATGTTTATGGATGCGCGGCTCTTTGAGCTCTTTCATCTGTTCGATTTTAGTGACTCCTTGGTCTCCCGCAATCATCAATAATCGATTATTCGATAGCTTTTTGAAATACTCTACTGTCTGTAAAGGTCCGGTGGGAAAGATCAAAGGCAAGTCATCATATCCCTCATCAAAGTACGGCTGAATTAATTGAGTGTTTTTTGGATTACTGGGATAGATATCTGAGATATTTTTTATTCCGACGAAATTAAATGTACTTTTTAGGTGCTGGATAATTTGAGGATCTGTGACGGCAAAGGAAGGTTCGGTACTTTCAAGAGATAACCTTCCTTCCTCTAGCTTGTTACTATTCAATCGATAAAAGTCCTGGGGAATTGAATCAAAGTAATAATTACAGATAATGACAGAGGGGTTTTTCAGTAGATTCAACTTCGTATTAGAATGCGTTAATTGAAGCGGCTCTACCTGATCATGCTTGTATAGAGCAAAATCTAGAACCCCACTTTCTATGAAAGGCAAAAGATAAGGGTGCTGCATTAAATAAGCAATATTCGCTTCTATAAAGTCAGTCATCACGTAACGGATATTTAACTTTTTTCCATAGAGATCGTGAACGGTATCGAGGAGCTTTTTAATATAAAGATAACCGAAACGACCTGATCCAGCACCTAGATCGAAAATGTAAAAGGGTTGCTTGGGATCTACCAGTTTATTGCGGATACAATCACGTATGTACCCTAAGGTTAAAGCAACGTATTGGTGAATTGTAGAGGGATTGCTAGTAATATAAAACGGAACACTATCTTTTACCCAAGCTTCAGGTCCAAGTGTAGAATAGGCCTTTTCTTGAAGCTCCCACAAAACAGAAGAGGATAACCTTGTGTCAGTTTCAATGACTCTAGTTTTATGATCTTTTTTGCTCATATTACACAATGTAACCGAAAAAATACATCCATGCAACTTGGATGAGCCCTAACAAATAACCAGAAATAGCAGAGACCAAGACAATATGTTTAACGATAGGTTTAAATGATGACCAGGTGATCGAAGCTACAAGTTTGTCAACAACCTGCTCGTCGAAATGACCCACCTTCATACGATTCACAAACTTTTCCCTAATATCAGGAACGATTTTCAAGATTTCTAGCTTAGCGCTTTTTTTTAGTTTCTCAACGAAAGAACCGACCAAAAAAGTGCTGGCCATGGGAATTTGCTGTTTGAAAACAAGAACGAGGTCATCAAGTTTATCATCGATTACCTCTTCAACTTCACTTTCAAAAATTTCTTTATCAATCTGTTGCTCTAAAACTTCGTAGATTTCACGACTTTTGACAAGTTGCTCAAGTAATTCCTTAAACAGAATATATCCACAAGAAAAATAGGAACAATGCAGAATTACCATCATTATGATGATAATTGCAGAAACAGCGCAGTATAAAGGAACGAGTAGATAAAGCATCAGTTGACCCATTATTAAGATAAAAAAATAATAATCATAAAGCAAGTCGTTATTTTTTCACTATATATGATTGAACAGAGTCTTTTATAGCGTGAACTCTATCAAAAATAATTTTGCTAAATTCCTCTTGTTGATCCTCATTAATCGAATGCAAAAAGTCTTGAATCAACCTTTTGGTGTTATCAAGCGTTAAAGATTCACAACGGTTGAAAAAGCTTTCTAGAATCGGGTTATTAAAGTTGATTATGATTGTGC
>JBCDHL010000071.1:0-7591 GCA_038750095.1 Chlamydiota bacterium | reverse complement strand
TTCTACCAGAACCAAACCAAGGTAATTCTCCCCCTCTGGCTTTAGACCCTCTATCATCCGAGTATCTCTTTGCCATTTGAGCAAAGTCTGCTCCATTGGTCACCTCTGTATACAACTCATCAATTTTATCTTTTGCTTGTTGCTGAGCAGCTTTGTCTGATTCTGGTTTAACAGCCACCATAATATGTGCTGCTCTGATCTGCCCAATCGCTTGTTAGCCATGTAATTGCTTCAATAGCGAACGTTGTCGCTGAAATATAGGCGATTTTTTCTAATCCCGCTTCATGTTCGCCAACAGGAAGTCCCCATTGTACACGTTCTTTACCCCAACGTCGAACGATAGAGAGGCACTGCTTGGCACCTCCTAAGCTTGCTGCCGGGAGGGTTAGCCTACCGACGTTGATCGTGCCTAGAGCCATAGCTAGACCACGCCCTTCTTTCCAAATCAAGTTTTCTTTAGGAATTTTCACGTTTTCAAACTTGATCACTCCGTTGTAAATCCCATGGAGGCCCATGAACTCACACCGTTGAATGATTTCAACACCAGGGGTATTCATCTCGAGGAAAAAAGCGGAAATTTGTTTTCTTTCTTTTCCTTTGATGATTTTAGGTGATGTCTGAGCCATGACAACAATCACATCAGCAATAACACCGTTCGTACACCAAAGTTTTGTACCATTCAGGGTATAATACTCCCCATCTTCCGATAGTTCTGCTTTACTTTCCATCTTAGCTGGGTCTGACCCGACATCAATTTCGGTTAGTGCAAAAGCAGAGATAGTACCCTGCCTAAATCGAGGAAAAAATCTTTTCTTTTGCTCTTCGGTACCGTACATGAGTAAAGGTTGCGGTACTCCAATCGACTGGTGTGCAGAAATCAAGGTTGCTGTAGCACCACAATATGAGGCAACTTTTGAAACGATACGGCTATAGTTTGTTTGAGAAAATCCAAGACCTCCATATTCTTTAGGTACCTTTAGAGCGAAGACTCCAAGTTCAGCTAACCCGTCTAAAACTTTTTTAGGAATTTCGTAGGTACGATCGACCTCTTCAGGATCAAGGTTTTCCCTCAGAAAAGGTTCAAGTTTTTCTATGAATTCATCTCCGATACGCTTATCCTCTTCTGACTGTTCGGGAAAAGGAAATAGTAATGAAGGATCGAAGTCGCCCATAAATAGCTTTCCCCCAAAGCTAGGCTGTCGATATTCTTTTTCCCTTGCAGATTCAGCGATTTCCAGTGCTTCTATTTTTTCCTTACTACCTTCAGTAGCAGCGATCAGTGCACTTTCTTGCTCTTCTTCTTGTTTCTCTTGAGTTTCATGAACCATAAGATACACTCCTTAGAACGTAATCGGATACCTACTTTCTTGATATGCCCTTAAATTCAGTTTGTAAAGTATAAAGTGCATAGATAATAATAAATAAAACATTTTGAAACCTAAATTTTAGATTTAATAAGAGTAAGCAAATGAACATGAAATACCTAGAGTTAAAGGAAGTGATTGCGGAGTGTCGTGAAGAGTTGAAAAATAGTACCGTCAACAAAGTCACTCAACATACTCCCCGATGCTTAATTATTCACTTTCAACGGGAATCGAAAAAAAAGAAGCTACTCATCTCATTACAAACACCGTTTGTCCGAGTTCACCTCACTGACCACGAAGGGGAAGCACCTGTTGTGCCGTTTATGAGTCACCTCAACAAAGAGATTACAAGATACATTGTTAAGGACTTAAAACTCATTCAGCACGACAGAATTCTCAAAATTACATTACAACACAATGAAAATAAACGTGTTATCATCTCTGAGTTCTTTTCGAAAAGCCCAAACTGTTACTTTATCGATGCATTAGACAAAGTTTATTTCTCTCTTTTCAAAACACTCAAAGAGACCTATACCCCTCCAGAAGAACAAAACCTGCCTCCTCCTCCCGTAATCACCGGAACCGTTTCCTCTCATTCCATCGAAAAACGTTACGATATTCTTGAAAGTAAAGCTCGATTCGAAAAAGAAAAGACTCAAGTTCGCAAGATCATCTACCGACGATTTAAAAAATCGCAACGCACCACCCAAGAACTCTCAGCTAAACTTGAAGAGTGTCAGAAATGGCAAGAAGTGCATCATCAAGCTGAGCTTCTTCAAGCAAATTTATATCAAGTAAAAAGGGGAATGAAGCAGATCGATGTCGATGACTGGATCACAGGCCAGAAATACACTATTGAGCTCGATCCCTCTCTTTCTCCAAATAAACAAGTTGACCTCCTTTTCCAGCGAGCGAAAAAACTTAAAAAAGGAATTGGTCATCTACTCAGACAGATTGAAGAAAAAAAAGCTGAGCTCTCACACTTAAAGCACCAGCTCGAAGAAATATCTCCTATATGTGAACATCGAGAGCTCAACGTTTTTTGTGAAAGGCACGGCCTATCTATCGTACAAACAGAGACACAAAAGAAAAAAGAAAAAAAACCACGCCTTCCCTTCATACGCTATCTGTCCAGTCATGGAGAGGAAATACTCGTAGGAAAAAGAGACAAGGATAACGACACACTCACATTTCACCATGCAAATGGTTCGGACTGGTGGTTGCACGTGAGCGAACGACCAGGTTCTCATGTTATTATCAAAACACATAAAGGAACCGAGCCAGACTCTCAAACACTACTGGAAGCATGTCAGCTAGCCATTGCAAATAGTAAAGCAAAAGGTGATAAGGGTGCCGAAATCGTGATCACCCAGCAAAAGTATCTAAAGAGGAAAAAAGGAGGGCGCCCCGGAACCGTATTCCTTTCGAAACACCAAAAAAGGTGGGTGGATTTTGACCCTACAATTATTAAAAGACTACAACGATGGGAATGAGTATTACACTCTCATTTTCTTCAGGTTACACTCATTAAACCATTTTCTTGAAAAACAATAGAGACTGCCATATACCCAGAGATAGAGCTGATAAAGGCCGATTCTTGAAGTTAATTTGGTATAGCTTGATGGCTACTGTCCCAATTTGCCACTAGAGCCACATTTTATATCAATTATTCACAATACCCCGAAAAAATAAAAATCAATGCCTCCTTTTGCACCAAAGTGCTAAAGCACGGCCTTCAACAACTTGGAGAGGGTATGTTTGTCAAGGAAGGACAACATTCATCGCTTGAGGAATCTATCCGTACGGTTCCTGTTGAACCAAACCAGAAGGCAACTTTACCAAGAGATCAGGATACAGTGCGTGATCAAGTGAGTGCTATTTCAAAAGAAATCATGGGACAAACTGTCCAAGTCGGATCATTAGTAGAAGGAAAGCCTGTCCCTCCCGATCCTCATAATGAACAACTAGATGAAAGCATCAAACTTATCCTACATATCCTAGACGCAAAAATTCCAGAAATTAAAAAAAATGAGTTCATTGAATTTGTGAAAACAATTGCCAATAAAAAAAACGAGAAGAGTGAAAAAAAATTGGGAATGATCATCTACCTTCTTGACACTCATAGTAATGACTTTTGTGGTGAATTTTCCACTAAGACCCATAAAGAGCTACTTAAATGGGTAAAAACGACATTTATGTCCGACGTCAATGCAATAAAAATCCGAATGACAAATCTTTGTCTATTGAATGACAAAACAAAACTCCAGTCATCAGAACTCATTTACCAAACACGGATACCTTTGGAAATCGCTCAGATTCTAGTAACGACAGAGGGATCTATCAATTGTGCACTTGCTGAGAGCATCAATGATTATCTCATCCCTAACTCGAAAAAAAAATTAGCTTTTCACCAAAATATCATTCGTGTTCTCCAATTATTGAAGCGATCGCCCGATTTAAGAAAAAAGCTATCTAACATATCCACACCCAAATCTCCATACTCACTTGCCAACCACTTAATAAGAATCCAGGTAGAAAAAAGTTACGAAGAGCCAATTCTCAAACGAGATGCAATCGTCACGGCTCTGACTGCATGTCTCTCACACCTACGTCAAGGACCAGTTGGTTCATGTTTTGCAACACATTTCGCAATCGTTCTTCTCTCATCTCACATTGAAAGATGCCTTGATGACTTTCAAATGTTACTTCATGAAAGTAAGCTTACCCGTAGAGTAAACGACGTGACAAAAGACTTCCCATTTCTTCTCAGAATGGGTAATGACTCCTCTAAAAGAGATTTTGAAGTCACCAAAAATGCACGAGTGATAAGAGGAGCGGAGCCTGGTGGGGTTATTTGGGAGGTTCCTGGCTTAGCAGCAGCATGTAAAGCAATAAACGTTACCAATCCAAAAAAAATATTTCTCGACCTAATCAGTGAATATTCTGAGAAATATAATACCCTACAAGGCAATTTTAAATGGAATATAGAAACTTTGCTTTCCCTAATCTGCGATCATCAACTAAAACAGTTTTGCCTTTTGCCAAGCAAAAAAATGAAGATGTATGCCCTAGCACACTTTGCTTTTGAAGCAAAAACACGTAATGGTCTCTTAAGCGTATGGGAAAACTCGATTGCCGAAATGGCTGAAGGAAAAGATGAGAGTATGATCATACAACCACTCTATCACGCCATCAAAAAACCGATACTCCAACTAATTAATGAGTCTTACGATAAAGCACCATTTTCTAAGGAAATAAAAAATCATTTATCATTAATCCTTTCAAAAAACCTGAAAAATCGCCTTCACCTCCACTATGACCCCAATATTTTTAACAACTCGATTGACAGTGAACGGATGTCATCAGAAGGAGGTTATGTTATTTATGACACCATGAAAGGTGCACTACCTAATCAGTGGAAGAGAATAGATACCCCCCTACTCTACTCAGCATTTGTAGCGAGCGTATTCGATCAATCTGAAGAAGAAATTCTTCACTACCTTTCTGACAAATACCCTGAAAAATATCACCCTGCTTCGACTAAAAAAATTCAGGAAAGAATCAACACGACACAATATGCACATGAATCGATGATAACGTTCTATCCTCATTACAAGCACAATGCTAACCTTGTCGAAAACTGGAAACAGTACAAATACACTCCCTGGGTAACCCTGAGTGGGAATCTTGCCGATAGAGTAAGAGAGGTTTACATGGAGCAAACTCATCAACATAAAAAAGAGATACTTAAGCCTATAGATGCTGTTGACCTATTCACCAATATTCTCAATTATGTCAAAAATTTATCAAACGAGGAAGTTACAATTTATCAAAAAAACCCAAATAAACGAATACCGATTTTTACAACGACACACGCCTTCACATTACTAATCGGAAATCCCCGCTTACAAAGATTTTACAAAAGCAAACTATCCCCAAAACAATGGGTCAAAAAACATCTCATAGATTGTTGCAACGACTTCATCAAAATCACCATAGACAGAAAGACCCAAAGTACAATCATTAAGTTTACTACAGAAGAATTGGTGACACCATCTAAACAAAATGAATTTCTTAAATCTGCCAATTTATTGCCTACAGATGTCCCCTACGCAAAGTTTCGGTCCCACATAACAAAACTGCTGGAAATCATTGATAACGGCCACCCAAGACCCAGAGAAAGGGTGCAAAAGTTGGATCAAGAAATTCTATCCACATTACCTCAAGAGTTCAAAAATTCCCTCTCAAAAGTTGCTATCCATTTTGCCGATACAAACTGGAGTAATGGATTCAATGACGTCCACTTATGCGTTACATTCAACCCATGTACAGGAGAAGTAGAGGTTATGCAAATACAAGACAATGGCGAGGAGATACAACCTGCTAAGCAACATTGGTTGCTAAATCAAGATTGGGAATTGATCTCCGACACCAAAACCGCCCTACCGAAAGACGACTGTGTGGAATGATACCGACAGCATTTCAATATTTGGCATGAGCCAAAAGTACAACTTTTTTTACCAATCATCAGCTAAACAAGCATCACTATACTGAATGAAAAGCTAATAACCACCATACCTACGAAAATAGTCCATAATAACCTCATGTGGAAATTGTGGACGCTTGTAATCTTCATACTTCACTACTGTGAACATACCTGCCCACCCATGATAGGAGATATGGCAGTGTAGCGCCCAAACTCCTGGATTATTAGCATCAAATTGTACTTTCACAGTCTGATTGGGCATCACAAGGATTGTGTCTCTAACGGCCCCTGAAAAGCGATTTCCATCGATTTCTACAACCTCAAAGACATGCCCATGAAGGTGCATGGGATGTGCCATTGCTGTTTTATTGGTAAAGACAAGTTCGACTCTCTCACCTTCTTTGACGGCAAGATACTCATCATTTGGCCAAACATGTCCATTAATTCCCCAGACGTAATATTTCATGTTACCTTGGAGTTCAACGTCGATAGAGCGGTTAACTTCGCGGGGCTTTAGAGGATCTTTAGCACGCAATTCTTTCTCAATGTCATTAGAAATGGCCCCGACAGTCGATCGAGCTTTGGAACTGAATTGTGGCAGCTTAACATCTTTTGTTTTAAGAATCAGACCGGTCCTTTGATTTGTTCCTTCACTTTGAGCAAAGATGGGAAAAGCTCCTCCCTCTTTAGGAATTTTCACCAAGACATCCGTCCTTTGAGCAACGGCTAAGGGAAAGTGACTATGTGATATAGGTTCTATGTCAGCTCCATCAACAGCAATCATTTCGCCTTCAAGCAATCCTAAGTCAATATGTAGCCCACTACTTACCGAACCATTAATTAAACGCAGTCGTACAGTTTCACCCGGTTCTACAATTTGCACATCTGGATCCTTCAAAGATCTCCTGTTAGTGAGAAAAACATCGAAGTTCACATCATTCAGAGTGTTCGGCATGTACTTGCTCATTTTTGGAGTTAGATTTGGCTTCCAACCTTCTCCTTCTATCTTGCGTTTCTTTACATACTCTTTTCTGAGATTTTGCCAAACTTCGTCGATCGATTTAAAGGTAAACCCCTCGAAAAACGCAATGATTTCACGATGAGGACTTTTTTCTTTTGGAAGAAGGATGAGTGGTGCACTCAATAACAGCTGTTCTTGAAGACCATAATGTGTATGCATCCAAAATGTTCCTGCTTGAACAACTTTGAAATTATAACCTTGCGACTGACCGGGAGGAATTGGTGCTTGGGTCACATACGCCACCCCATCTTCCAAAACAGGATCGATCAGACCATGCCAGTGCAAAGTTGTTGGAACAGACGTGTGATTTTCCACAACGACATTAAAACAGTCGCCTTCAGTTTTATAGAGGGCTTCGCTATCACCTGGAACCTCTATTTTGTAAACTGGAGCTGACTTTCCATTGATCTCAATATTTGTTTGAACAACCTTTAAATGGGTTGCATTTGCATCAGCCTTTTCACAAAAGGCAACAGCTACCGATGTAGTAAAACAGATAGTTGTTGCAAAAAAACAAAACAAAAACCTCTTCATCGTCGACCTCAATTTTATACCGTCTATTGGACACATTAATTTAAAAAATCCATAAAAACAAGCCATGAACACCTTGGTCAACACATTATACTGAATGAAATTGGAAATTACGCTTGATAGTCAGAGATTTTTACTTCTGACGAAGTGTGGAGATCGCAGGTAACTTAGACAAGTTACCAAGATCGA
>JBCDHL010000070.1:0-7595 GCA_038750095.1 Chlamydiota bacterium | reverse complement strand
TTTTAATTAAGGTTTTATAAAGAGCTTATGTGAGAATAACTGTTCTCTCTCGGACTTGTACACCGATCGTGTTTCAAAATTAAGGTTTTGAATCACCATAGTTGTAAAGTTATAATTTAATGAATAATAACACGAAATTGGGTATAATAGAATAAGAGAGGAGGATTGTTTTACTCTTTCGACCTGTTCATAAAAACTTAATAATCTCTCTTTATCACTCAATTCTCTTCTGTAATTTATACCGATCGTGATTCAAAATTTGGAATTTTGGCTTTGAGAAAGCCTCGTAGCTGGGATATCGTAAGTCGATCAATATTAACTAATATTCATCGACTTACGATATCTCAGCTACGAGAGCTTTCTCTTTGCCAAAAAACAAATTTTGAAACACGATCGGTACACATAGAAGTACTGCAAGTTAAGGAGAATGGAATATGTCTATACCGGGAGCTCCATTACCAGAAATTCCGCGTGATGATGCATCTTCACCTGTTCCGATACCGAAAACAACAGGAGCGAGTTCATCAAATCTATACTGGGCTTCGAGTGATGGTTTATTTGCATCTGAAGAAGAAGGGGTGGTTTCTCAGGATCCTAATCGTTCTTACCTTCTTCCAAAGGGAATGATTTCTTTATTTGAGTTCGTTAAAATTATCAATCAGAGCATTTCACAACATGAACAGACGCAAGAAGCGTTGGAGTTGATGGATGCCAAGATGAATAAGCGGTTACATCAGAATCTGGCACAAGCGGCACTGTATTTACGTCGATATCGTTCTAAATTACACTCTTACCTAACAAAGTGGGTGGATCTTGAGGAAGAGATCGAGAGCATGGTTGGCAAGCTAAACCGCTCGATTCGTCAATATCTACAAGATGTCGATGCCGATGAGGGTGAAATTGAGGCTTTCAACCAAGCTGTTAAGCGTTACAATGATCCGGCAAGTGAAGATTATGGCGATCAAGAGATGCTAATGTCAGCGGCGAAAAGATACAGTACCTATAGCGGGGAAGCAACAGCTGGAACGGGAAGAAATGGTCAGATTCACCTGCTCAACCAGGCGCTAGAGGAATATAACAATAAGGGTCAAGAGTTGAATCGATTGATTAACTCTTTAAACTTGGAGAGAGAACAACTTGGCCTAGACAAAATGTCGTACATGACAAGTATCCCTCTTGTGAAGTTACTGCCGAAAGTTCCAGAACAACCTTTTCCTGATCCAGGAAAATTCACAGAACTACTTTATGAATTTCCACATGTTCTGAAAGAGATTAAGCAGCGAGAGAAACCTGATACAAGAGCATTTATGGATGCTAATTATGATCCTGTTCACAATGTTTCTATCGGGTATTTTAATTCACTAGAAAGTTTATTAAATGTGTCTGACGAGTATGAAGCCTATGATGGAATGATGAAACGTGGATACACGACGATGTTTTTAGACTTGTTGATGGTAAAATTTGCGAAGATCACATTCGGCGCTTACGGCGAAGGTGTGACAAATGATCACTCATTGGCACAAGCAGTATCTTGGGCCACATTGGAAAAGCTTCTGGCCAATGCATCGGTGAGGGCATCGATGCTGGAAGCGAGAATTCCTTTGATGCCGAATGAGGTAGATCAGATACAGTTACTGATTCTTAACTTGCTAACAAAGTCTTCGATGCAAGCGGCCACAGGACCTGCCTTCCAGTTGCTTGGTAGTGACTTGGGACACGTTGGAGTCGGAGAGGGGCAGATGTCTCTGGCATTGGCTTATGGGTTTATGCATCGTATGCGTTCGCTGGTTGGAAGCGACGCGATTAAAACAAATGTGAGCGCCCTCATTGATAATAATCCACGATTATCTAGTTTTCCCGAGAAAGATAGGGGCTTGCTCATACGTAGGCTGACATCAATTGTAAGTTTAGCGATCTTACAAAATGGGGTAGTGCATGCAGCAGTAGCCCTTGGAATACCCGGTCTCGTTGCACAGGTGCTTGGAGGTGCTCTACAGGGAATTGGAATATCAAAAGTTCTTGGAGGAGTTACAGCTAATGACGCTCTTCAAAATCGTGCCGTATCAGTTTTCGTACAATCTGCGTTAGGAAAGGTGTTGAGTGCACATGGCTTTGGAAGTGATGAGATTGGAGTAATCGTTTCGCCAGCAATAGATCGCACTTTGGGTAGTGGTCCCTACACCTCAGCTGCTGGGTTAGCAGATAATTTAGCGATGCAACTTCATATTGGAGGGGTTCCAGATTTAGGTTTTGCTCGCGCTTTATCGTTTAGTGCTGTGGGTTTAATGCTGGGGGTTTCACCACATGCACAGCTTGATGGTCAGATGTTAAATGCGGGTTTTTCCTTGGGATTGGTTGATTCAGGATTATTGTTATCAGACAGTGCTGTCAAGACAATACTAGGAGATTTGGATATCGGTGTGTTTGGTCCGATCTTTCGTAGAACCGTCGGACAACTATTCTCCACACATACAATGAACGGGTTAGTCGGGGACTTGAATGGAGATCCATTAATGTTAGATATCGATGCCGAGCAATCACCGAAGACATTGAGAGAGGTTCTTGTACAACTATACCGAGGACTTGTGAGGCAGGGTGTGAGTATCGAGGATAGCTTAGGTATTGCTGAGTCCACTTTGAAGTACCTCTTGAGGTCATCAGGAGCTCAAGCTGCGTTTAGCCTGTCACCTGCGGATTTAAAGTTACAGTTAAACAGCTTTCAAAGTGCTCTTACGGCAGCTGGTTTGCCTGAAAAGGATGCTTATGGTCTTTCTGGGGATTTAGTCATCGCTGGTTTATCTTCGCCCGGTGAGTTGAATAATATCGGTCTAACAAATAGTATATCAGAGGCGGTAGCGACACACTTAGGCTCGTTAAAATCAGTTTTAGGCGGTGCCGCGGTTTCGGTAATTGGGCAGCAACTACCCGAACTTGGTGATCGCTTGGGAGAGGTTGGCCAGAGTGTTATCGACGCAGTGTTTGGTGGAAGTGGTTCGTTGGGTGGATTGGGCAGTCTTCAGGCTGCTATCAGAAGAGGGCTGGTTCCCTATGTTTCCAGTGAAGAAGCGGTGTCGTTATCCAGTGATCTTCTAAATTCTCCTGCAGCAAATCCCAAGTTACGTTATGGAGGAGCATCAGACGGTTCAGTAGGGTCTGTGTTATTGGATTCTGGGGCTAATGAAGCCTTTTTAAGTGAACGGTTAATCGATCAAGGTATCTCTGGAGGTGTTTCGGGAGATATTGCCAAAATACTTGTTCCCTATCTGCATCAAATGGATATTGAGGGCAAGGGTGTTAATGGTCATCTTGAAGACACAATCTCTTCACAGTTATTCACTTCTAGGTTGTATGCTAGCGGTGTCTTGGATTTTGTTGATGAGAATTCCGTTTTTGATGTGCAGAAGTTAATTGGTCCACTTGCTGAATCCCTAGTCACACATGAACAAATAAGTGATTTGACAGAGGCCATGGCCGTAGCTTCATTAGTTACAAAAAATGTGACTCATGTCCAGGGTAGTGTGTCTGATATGGTTCATTATCAAAACGCTATTTTGACCAATCTTGAAACCGGCTGGGGAGTAGATAAAAATGCCGGGTCGGATCTTGTTGCTTCATTGAACCTTGAAGATGCTGTCAACCGTGATGCATTGATTGGTGGGTTGACACAAGGAATGGTGAATGCTGGTGAGTCTGTGGGAAATGTGGATGCACTGGCTAGAGATATTTCTAGTGCAAGCTTTACTTCGACGGATAATAGAAGTGAAGATGATGCTGTTCGCGGAGCTGCACGTCACGCGCTAATGTCGACTTTAGGTGTAGAAGCAGGAGATGCTAGTCGAGTATCTAATGCTATGGATGTCAATGGAATTTTTGATGGAAGTAATTTACGTGAACAGGTCGCGAATCTCTTGGAGAAGGCAGGTGTCGATGATGTACAAAAAGTGACAGACGATATTGTCAGTCGCCAGATGAGCGTTCCCAATGCACTGAATAGTGTCGAAGATTTTCAGAAAGCCTTTCAGGATGCTGCGTATATTACTGGAGTAAGCCCACAAACGGCTGTAGAAATGTCTCAATCTTTAAGAATCGATCACATCATGCATCCAGAAATGATGCAGCTTGCTGCAGTACGAGAACTGCACAATGCTGGATTTAGTGAGGATGAAGCGAAGAAACTGGCTTCACAGGCTTCACAGAATCTGTTTCAAATAGGCTCTAGTCAGATCGATTTACAGATGACAGCGGAGCGTTTGAAGGAGGAGGCGGTAAATCGTGAGTTTGCTGTGAACCAGCTTACAGATTTGATTATGGGAAGTGATGTTGTTGCTTTAGTCATCAATAAAGGGGACCTACAACTTAGCCCTTTGAGAAATGATATTCTCATTGCTGTAGATCGAGCTGTTACACATCGTCAGTCAGCCTATAGCGAGGAAGTCTTTAGAAATATTTTACGCGATGAAATAGCTTTTGCTACAAATGTATTGGATAGTAGACAAGCAGAAATGATCGCTCAAGAGGTTGTGATTACGGATACATTGAGAAAAGAACTGTTTGTTCAGGAGCTTATTCATCGTGCAAACGAGCATTTAACTTTGGGAGATGGTGCAGAAAATGAGTTGCGTATGATAGCAGACGAGACTTATCGTGATATCAATGCTTTCACTAATGAGGATGCGTTTAATCGTGCACTCCTCGAGGCAATGAGAAAGAGAGATTTTATTCCAAATATCACTGCTGAGGATATCGTTAAATCGACGAATACTGGAATTGTATTGGAAAATATCGGATCCCTTTTCACTCCCAATAGTGCTCAGTTGATGCCTCAATTGGAATTAAGAGAAGAACTTACAAATATCTTATTAGAAAAATTTCAAGGGGCAATACCGCCCGAAAAGGCGAAGCGTATAAGCGAAGAGTTTATCATGCTTTTACTCGGACCATTGACAACCGCGTATGGTAAGGCAAACGAAGAATCGATGATGGATCTAATAAAAGTACAACTTGAAGAATTGATCAAGCATGTAAGCTCGAAAAATTATAGAAAACTTATTCTGCAAGGTGTTACAGACACTATGACGAGTAGTACACAAGTTAATTTTGATACATTCCTCTTTACTGAGATATTAAATGTTAATGGTATGCGATTTCTCAAGATCATTCAAGAAGCTCTACTCAACAACATAGGTGTCGAAGACCGTGATTTTGATAAAACGATTGATCTTTTGATATAACACCTTGCAAACATTCTTATTATGGAGAGAAGGATATGGTAGATACGAATGTGTCATCATTTTCATCAGGTGGACCGGGTCAATTAGCTGGTAAAGCTCAAAAACAGCCAAAAAATAGAAAAAAAGGAGAGCAAAAGCGAGGTGTACCCTCGAAAACGGAAGAAAATGACTCTTCTTTAGAGACTTCAAAAGGAGATAGTACTTCCTCAAAATCTACAATTCAACAAGAGTCCAAATATGCGCCCGCTCCTTCAGTGATGCAATATACAGAAAGCGTCGATATCCCTAAATTTAATTTGTCAGAACAACTATTCCAGGACAGTTTGAGTAACTACGATTTAGCCAGCCGTTTTCATCAAACGGGCGGTATTAATAGCCTTGGCGAACTAACGCAACTCGATCAAGGGGAAGATTTTTGTAGGGAAGTACATGAAGTGTATGATGCTGAAAAAATACTCGTTGGTGCAGCAAATAAGGCGATCGGTAAATTTAATCACATGGCAGCCAATGCAGCAAAAAATAAAGAGGTTAACGGAACAACTCTCGTCGCTGCGACAAAACAACTTAACCAACAAATTACAGCTTATAACGATGGAGAGATCACAGCAGATCAACTACAGCAGGACATAGAGGATTACAATGACTACTTGGCTGACTGGGATGCAGCGATGAGTGGTGAGATAAATAAAGTGAATACTGCTATCGATGAGTATAACAAGGCAGCCGATGAATTGAATAAGAAAATCGATGATCTCAATAACCAAATGGAAGGATATCAACTTCCAGAAGTACCTACCCTACCCAACATACCAAGTTCTGGTATTCCACCCATTTCTACTAACGTTGGCGATCCTCCGATTTCAACTATATCTGCACCCGAAGGTGTTAAACCGGTTCAATTGCCATCAGATTCTCAACCGCCCCCTAACAATCAATTAGAGGGTATGATGATCAATCCACCTGAAACGTATGCTTCAACGACACCATCCATGTCGGTTATGGCTGTGCAAATGCAAGTAGCGCAGAAAAATAGTGACTATTCAAATGAATTATTGAAAAGATTAAAGACCGTCCCTGTCCAGTTAGATATCATGTCGGAGGTTCAGTATGTTGAAAAATCTAAAGATGGACAGACGATTTCCACTCCCGTCATAGACAACTTGGGACAACTGATCAATGAAGAGATGTTAACCTCTTCAGAACTTGTGAAGCAATTAATGGGAAAGGATGATGCTTTTATCAATCAAATGGCTATGATGACTCAGCAAATTATTGCTGATTCGGTCTTATCGGCAGTAACTGATACCTACAAACAACTTTCTGGACAACGAGTAACAGATCATGCCATCGATATTGTAACAGGAGTTAATCTATCAAGAGCGCTCAAAAGAGAATTACAGTCTGGTCGTGTAGATGATTTCGTCTCAACTATGAACTTGCCTCAGGATGAGACGCAAAAAGTTTCTGATATGATGAACTTGACACTGAACATGGCATCGTCAAAGTTTTTATCAATGGCTTTTGGATTTAAAGGTTTTGAGGAACAGGCCCTGGCTCAAGGATTTAAAAAAGCTGGTCTCGCCTTCCCAAGAGGACCCATCGGATTTAATCATACATTAAATAATGGTTTTGTGGTCGGAGCGATGATTTCTATCTCAGAAAGTAAATTAACTAATCAGTATCATTTCTCTAATTCTGAATCAAATCGTATCGCGAATAGTGCTGTTAGAGAACTGAGGAAGCAGGCTCCGTTTGGAAATCTACCGGATATGAGAAGTGCTTTAGCAGCGAACTTCAGAAAAGCAGGTATAAACAACCCTCTTCAGGCCGATAGATTGGCCAGTGACATCACCAGGACTTTAGCAATTTTTATGCCTTTTGCAACAGCTATGGATTCATCAGTCTCGCCAAAATTTCAGTTGTCTTTAGCGCAAGCTGGAAGTTTACAATCTGAGTTGGAGGAACGTTTCGATCCAGCGATCGCCTCTTCATTATTGGAAGGGGTATTATCTAATCCGAATCTTCTCAATGAAGATGATATCGGCAGAAAGCTCGCTCATGCCGTTGCTATTTCAAGTAGGATACCTGGAGGTGCAATTTCTGAACGGCTTAATCAGTTGGGTATTACGGATCCGGAAATTGTTGCTTCTATACAGTCTTTGCAGTCAAAACCTTTATCGTCACAACAGGCTTTTCAACGGGCTATGAAGATTCAATTGCTGGATGGCATGAAAGTTGGACCAGACGCTGCAGATCGTCTTAGTGCAAGTCTTTCTTTTGATGATCTTGTCAATTCTTCATCACTAGTGGAACAGCTTTCGAATATCGGACTCACTCAGGATGAGGCTAAGAAGGTTACTGACC
>JBCDHL010000069.1:0-7615 GCA_038750095.1 Chlamydiota bacterium | reverse complement strand
CTAACTATGAAGCTTAATTTCCAATTTCATTCAGTATAACCTTCCTAAATTTTCTGCGAAAAGAATGAGCAAAGCCTCCACTCAGTTAAATCTGTAAAAAAAGGTTTTGGAAATATAGCTGTTTCCTTGCGGCTATTCTTTATTTTTGTTATCCTGTTAAGGACCTACAACTGAAACTTTTAACCAACCTTTAATGCATATGCTGATTGGAGTAACTAGTTAACCACCAACTAATTAACCCAATAGCCACTGTTTTCAATCAGAGGAAAGGTAAACGATGGAAAAGCGAAAAAAATGGCAATTATACCTCATCATTGCGGTATTTGTTCTCACCATATACAACATCCTTCCGACAATTTTTTATTATACCAATAACCTACAATCTCCAGTCACCGAAAGTAAAGCTACTGGAATTGCAAGTGCGATCGTTGATCGAGTGGATGTTCTCGAAGAAGAAGCTGTCGAATGGATTGGTTCATTTTCTAAGAATTTAGGGATCAAACCGAAGTCTGTCGAACTCAAGCAAGATGACCCACAACTTATCATTGTCAAATTGTCTAACGAAAATGACACCAAAATATTCAAACACTTTCTTAAGAAGGCAGGACCACTCATTCCATTTGTCCCTTCTCAGTTAGAACTTGTTACCGATAACTTGGCTCAGACAGAAGACCCTAACGAGGTAATCATTTCAAGACAGATAGCCGTACGCCTCGCCGAAGCCGATGTTGAGAACTTGTTCCAGTTTTCAGAAAAGTATACTGAAGATGGTAGAATTACACCCTTTTACCAAAAGGTTATCGAAGACCGCGTCTCAGGAATAGCTTTAGCCTTCGGAGGTCCTAGCAAAGAGGCGTCACTAATAGGAGCCATTCTCGACAACCCAACTGATAAACGTCACGATGAAGCGGCTATTGGTTTGGCTAAAGAGATCACTGAAGCTTCGTCTTCCCTTGGGAAAAGTAGTCCTATTCTCAAAAGGTGGTATGCCAGCTTTTCACAAAGTGACCGCCCAGATGCAAAAGAACTGCCTCAGAATTTTCTCGCACGATTAAAAATCATTAACGGGCGTGTTGAAGGTGATCTTAATACCCTGAGTAAAAACTTAGAAAAAGTTCGTTCCGAAGGTGAGTTTCTTGATTCTCATAGTGATGAACTTCTCAACATCTTGAAAAAACAACAGTCCGCTCTCGCCAATGCGATTAATACCATCGAAAAAAACCTTACCGCCTTCCAATCAGGAAAAAGTCCCCTATCTCCATCAGATGTTACTAAAGAGGTGCAGCAAGGTGCGGCCAAAATGGGTGAAGACAACCTTCAAACTCTTTCGCTGGAAGGAAGAAATCCTTTTGTCGAGTCCTTAACATTAGACTGGGATAACGATAAACTTATAATCAACTTCTACCCAGATACACAAAAGATCCGCACTTCAGAGGTTGTGAGTGAAGCAGAAACTTACTTAAAAGATAAACTCAACCAATATGTCATTAATGACATCGCACGTGCTGCGAACACCTCAGACGAAAACATTTCACCTAGTGGAGATTCTTTTGCTGTCAATTTCAGCACGCTGACCAATACTCAAGGAATCCTTACATTTGACCTTGGAGCGCTTGCCGAAAAACGCATTAAACAGATTGCTAATCAGCTTAGTGGATCCTGGAACCCACAAAATATCGACTTAAAAAGGGACACATTCCCTATCCGAAGTTGGTCAGAGTATCAAAATGAAAGCAGCAGCGACCAAAAGCTCGGCCTTGTGGTCTATGCCCCTGCGAGGGAAAGTAAAACCCTCCCTGCTGGGTTTCATAATGGATCAATTTATGTGATTGCCAGAGGTCTTGCTACTATTGAAAACGAGTACAATAAATACCCGGATTCAAAAGAGAGCCAACAATATCAAGAAGATTTTCAAGAACTTCATGAATTTCTCAAGCTGAACGGCTTTATCGCTTACCCAGGTAATTCCTATGGTATCGACCCTGCTTTTAAAAATGACTATATATTCGAATTAGACGACTACTATGCGAATATCCTAAAGGCATCGCGAGAAGATTTCACTGTTCACGGTTCTAAAAAATATGCAGTCCTCGACCTAACAACGGGAGAACAACGCCTTCTTGCACGTAACAAAATTGACGATCGCATACAAGAAGATCTATTGAAGTGGAAAGAGGAGTACGACCAAGCACAGGTTGACCTCAACCCTAACCAAAAATTCTTAATCCCACCGCCAACAAAAAATCCTTATTGGCAAAATGCGAAGCTAAGCGCTGCAAAATACTTCCGTGGAGATGACAGGAAGATTCTTAAGTGGGGTCTCGACCTTTCTGGAGGTAAAACGGTCAGGATCGGTTTACGTGACCAAAGTGGACGCCCGGTAACAAATCCTGAAGACCTAAACCAGGCAGTGAACGAACTCTACACACGTATTAACAAGATGGGGGTCTCTGAAAGGACCATTCGTATAGAGAACGATAATATTATTCTCGATTTCCCAGGCTCCCAAGGGCTATCGGCTTCAGAGCTGATTAAAGCTTCAGCAATGTACTTCCATATCGTGAATGAGAAATTCTCACTAACGAATACGAACCTACGCTCCGAAGTGAACGAATTCTTACAAAACGTATGGAATGAAGCTGTTGTCACGAACAAAAAAGACGCAAAGAGCATTAACGAAATTGCCTGGAGACAACTTGGCGGCGACGATTCAACCGGTGAAATACACCCTAAAGGAGAGATCGCGAAGCTTCTTTACGAAAATGGTTTGAGACTACCAAATCCAGCCGATCCAACAGTGAGTCATGCTTTCGATGACACCCTTTCTTCTGTAGCAATCCTTCGTGGTGAAGATTTCTCCGATTGGCAGGGACAAACACACCCACTAATTGTCGTATTCCACAATTACGCTCTAGAAGGTGCTAACCTAACAAACGTCCAAGTTGGCTACGACCCATCGGAAGGTAACGTTCTATCCTTCCAAGTAAGGGGTTCATACGACCATGGCAGTGGAAATCCAAGAAGTGATTTCTACAGTTGGACTTCAGAGTTTGCTGAAGATCAAATTAAAGGGACGCCAAAAGAGGCCTACACCAAAGGTCGTGGTTGGAGAATGGCTGTTATTCTCAATAATAAAGTCATCAGTAGCCCAGCTCTTCGTGCAGCCCTTCGAGATGGCGGTAGCATCAGTGGTCATTTCTCCCAACGTGAGATTGACCAGTTAGCAGCAGACCTAAAAGCAGGATCATTAAGCTTTACACCTTACATTCTTTCGGAGCAAAACGTCAGTCCCGACTTAGGTAAAGAGGAAAGAGCTCACGGTATCGCTGCTTCGATCATCGCGTTATTCCTCGTGTTCGTTGCAATGATCAGCTACTACCGCTTCGCCGGTGTTGTTGCTTCTTTTGCCGTTCTGTTTAACCTTCTCATCATGTGGGGAGTTTTACAGAATCTTGGTGCAGCATTGACGCTACCCGGTATTGCAGGGATCGTCTTAACAATCGGTATGGCCGTTGATGCTAATGTACTCGTTTTTGAAAGGATTCGCGAAGAGTTTAAAATCTCAGGACGTATTGCCTCAGCAATCCAAACTGGATACAGAAAAGCATTCAGTGCGATTATCGACTCAAACGTCACAACGATTCTCGCTGCATTGATCCTACTGCAATTTGACTCCGGTCCGATTAAAGGATTTGCTGTAACTATCATTATCGGTATCGTATCTTCAATGTTTACTGCACTATTCATGACGAGATACTTCTTTGCTGGATGGGTACAAAATCCAAAAAACACAAAACTGACAATGTCTGAGTTGATCAAAGAGACAAACTTTAACTTTCTCAACCACACAAAAACAGCTTTTGTTATCTCTGCCATTGTCATCGTTGGTGGTGCCTACCTATTTACCATCCAAAAGAGCACAATTTTCGGCATGGACTTCACTGGAGGGTACTCGTTGACCTTAGAAGTGAATGACAATCCAGAGGCTCCGGAATCTTACCGCGTGATGGCTAGCAATGCACTGACCGAGGCGGGTGTCAGCACTAATGATGTTGATGTAAGAGAACTCAGCCGACCAACACAATTAAAAGTACAGTTAAGCGTTGCCACAGAAGAAGAGGGCCAACCATTTTACGGAATGGCTGAAGATCTTGGCAAAGATAACATCACCTACGAGTACCAAAATAACCCTAGACTTAGTTGGGTTGTAAGCGCTCTAGAAAAAGGTGGTTTAGACATTCCAGAAAGCCAGCTCATCCAGCTTGATAAAAACTGGACGTCAATGAGTGGACAGTTTTCTGATGCGATGCGTAACAACGCCCTCATGGCTTTAGGATTCGCCTTAGTGAGCATTTTGGCCTATATCACACTACGTTTTGAGTTCAAGTACGCAATTGCTGCTGTGTTAGCCCTTGCTCATGACGTCGTGATCACTTTGGGGATCCTCGCGTTGTTCCACAAACTTGGATTCGCGGTTCAAATCAACCTAGAGATTGTTGGTGCGTTGATGACGATTATCGGATACTCACTCAATGATACGATCATTATTTTTGACCGTATCCGTGAAGATGTCCGCATCTACCGCAAGAAGAAATTCTCAGAGGTTATCAACCATGCGCTAAACGTCACACTAAGCCGTACATTAATGACCTCGGGAACAACGCTGCTTGTATTGATCACACTTGTTCTATTAGGTGGTAAGTCTATCTTTGGTTTTGCACTTGTGATGACTATCGGTGTCCTCGTCGGTACTATTTCATCACTGTTCATCGCCTCACCAATTATGCTGTTCTTCCACAACCGTGAACTGAAACAGCTTCATGACCATCATGAGACAAAGCCGAGTAAGGCATAAATATTCTTTGTAATGAATACGCGGGACTTACGTTCCGCGTATTTTATACCGATCTAGCATTTGCTCCTTGCACCTTTGGCTTGTAAAAGGTAGAATGACTATTAGGACACAATTGTCATATTACTTATTGGAGCTCAGCAGCATGCTATCCTGGTACAACCACGCAGAAGATCCTATATGGGTCCCCCCGGCTGAAAAAAAAGAACTAGTTGATAGCATCGTAAAAGAATTTCGAATTCATCCAGCTACAGCCCAAGTCATTGTCTCAAGGGGGCTTACAATATCGAGTGATATTCATAGCTACCTTTATGCCAAACTTCCCGATCTTCATGACCCCTTTCTCCTGGCTGAAATGGACGTCGCTGTCGATAGAGTCTGTAAAGCTCTACATAATAACGAAAACATCCTAATCTATGGGGATAATGACGTCGATGGAATGACGGGCACTGCTTTACTTACCGAATTTTTGAGGTTCATTGGTGGAAACGTTTTTTTCTACGTCTCCAATAGAAGTACGCAAAGAGAAAGCCTCGTCATCGAAGCTCTTGAGTATGCCCAACGCAACGAGTGCAAACTGCTAATCACTGTTGACTGCGGCATCACTGCGGCCAACGAAATTGCACAAGTGGTTGAACATAACGTCGACGTCATCATTACGGATCACCATGTTCCCACTGACAAGATACCGAACTGCGTCGCCACCCTGAACCCGAAACTCCTGAACAACAATTACCCTAATCCCGAACTTACTGGAGTGGGTGTTGCCTTTAAGCTTGCTCATGGTATCACCAATAGGCTTGTTAGTGAAGGACACATTAAACCTCGAAAAGTTGATCTCAAACGCTATCTAGATCTTGTGGCATTGGGTACTATTTCAGACATGGGCGCTCTTATGGGTGAAAACCGCATCCTTGTTCGATATGGTTTAAAACAACTCGGTAAAGGAAAACGTGTCGGACTCAACAAGCTTATCGCTTTATGTGAACCAGACGTTGATTTTAGCGAACTCACCACATTCACAATTGCCTCAAAAGTTGCTCCAAGGCTAAACAGCCTCGGCCGGATCGACGACCCCACGAAGGGTGTCCAGATGCTACTGATCCGCAATACAACAATGGCAGAAAAAATGGCTATCGAACTCGACCTCAATAATACAGAGAGGCAAAGGATTGAACGAGCCGTTGCTGGTGATGTAGAGACAGCCATTACAACGACTCCGGAACTACTCAATGACAACGCCGTCGTTCTCGCTTCTGACCAGTGGCACCCCGGTGTCATTGCGATTATCTCTACACGAATATCCAAGTATTATCACCGCCCAACAGTGATGATTGCCATAGAAAATGGGGTTGGAAAAGGGTCAATACGATCAATTCCTGAATTTCCTCTATTGAAAGTCCTCAAAAGTTGCTCAGATATTCTTCTGAATTTTGGTGGTCATGATTATGCTGCGGGACTGACGATCAAATCTGAAAATATCCCTGAATTTAAGAAACGGTTCATCGAAGCTGCTAATGAAAAACTCAAACATCATGACGTGATGACGAAACTAAGGCTCGACGCGCCGATTTCTTTTGAGGACATCACCTTTGACTTCATGGAGTCCTTAAAACTTCTTGAACCTTACGGAAACGAAAACCCGCAACCCATCTTATATTGCCACGCGAAACAGGCATGGCCACCGAAAGTCATTGGGAAAAATCACTTGAAACTATATCTCCAGCAAGGTGAAAGGATGTTTGAAGGTTTTGCTTATGGTAAAGCTTCTCAAAGCCCACACTTGAGGAAACCAAACCTGACGCTTCGTGTAGCCTTTACACCGCAGATCAACAACTATCAAGGACCCAGTATTCTCTTAATGATCCGAGACTTCAAAGTTCTCGAAGAGGAGTCTGAGCCCGCTGCTAAATAGAACTTACCAAGATCAGAGGGGTTCTTCATAACTACCCCTCTTCAGAGATGTGCTTTCTAACTTTTAATATAATTTCCCTTAACACTATCTATTTTCACACTTAACTCATTTCCTCTTAAGTATAATTCTTTTAGATTTTTGAGTTTATTAACGACATCTGGACAATCAGTAAGCTTATTATCTTCGAGATCTAGTTTGGTAAGTTCTGACAAATTTGCAAATGAATCTGGTAAAGATGTTAATTGATTTCTATCAGCACGTAGCTCTTTAAGGTTTTGTAGATCTCCAATAGTGTGAGGTAACTCCTTTAACTTGTTACCTGTTAGCCATAATTTCGTAAGACTTCTCAGCTTACCAATAATTTCAGGTAATTCATTCAAGTTGGTTTCGTAGAGGTATAAAACCTTCAAGTTAGAGAGAAGCTCAAGTGAGTCCGGAATAGGATCAAGAGGCTTCAAAGAAACATCTAACATTTCAAGTGCTACCACCTGTTCTTTAGTCATTTCTTCTGGATGTGTGTTGAAATTACGATTCCAATTCACCCATTCTCTGATCTCTTCTTGCTGTTCATGATTATTTTGGACTATGTTATTGACCATTTTACTACTCCTTATTTTAGAATAATTACATACATATAACAAATATCAATAAAAAATCATAACCTTAATTGACAAAAAAAATCAATAAAAAAATAAAAATATAATTATATTAACGTGGAAAATAATTTGAGATTAATTGGTAATATTTTCTCTAATCTAATTCTTTAATTGATGATGAAGGCCGAAGGCCAGGTATTTGCCGAGCCCAGGTTAAAATGAGGGAGCTTGCGACCGAATGAAGGCCTGGGT
>JBCDHL010000068.1:0-7630 GCA_038750095.1 Chlamydiota bacterium | reverse complement strand
ATAACATTCAAAATTTTGCATCACGATTGGTATCTCAAACGTTCCCAGTAAGAGAGCATGTGGAGTTTACTTTTCCCCTTGAAATGTACGACTTTGACATCCAGAGGAACCGATGAAGCATCAATTGGCTTGTAGTTATAAAATTCGGCATCCAAAAATGCAATATTCATACCCTTACACCTCCAGGGTGGAGTGGCGCTACACCCCTGCTTTTGGAGAGTTTCTAAATGCTCACTAAAGTAGTATCGCAGAACCATCTGCATGCCAAACCAGTAATGGTATTTTTTATCTTCGATACGTAGACAGTTTTTTAAAATTTTTGCCCAAAAATAACTTGTTTTTTCTACTTGACCGCTTCTTACTGCGATAAAGCCATTGTTTATTGGAAAAACAATGCTATGGTTCTCTTTCAGTGGAATCGAACCGGAGCCTTCTCTTTGAAATGTGTAAAATAGATCACCATTTTGATCAAAAATGTGATCTAAGTTTTCTTGTACAATGATGTCCATATCCAGGAATATGACGTGACTTTCCGTTGAGATCACATCAAAAGACTTCATATAAGCATTAAACCTCTCATATTGAAGAAAATTTGATTGCCGATGGACACGAAGAGTATCAATATAAGAGGGAAGCTCTAGCTCAGTTTTTTCATCGGTAACGAATAGGCACCGACAATCGGGATGGAGCTTCCTAACAGACCCAAACATTGCTTCCACATATTTAGCTGTATCTTCAGGAGAAACTTCAAATGTTTGATCAAAGTCAAAAAACAAGCGCTTGAGTTCTTGAATCAGTTTTTGGTCGAATTCAAAATAATAGGTTACAAAAGTGATCATAAAGCTCAACTCTGACTCTGCACAATACACCGTTATAAGATAAATTGACATTTTTTTGCTATTGTCCAAAATTGGGATGAACGAAAGGATTAGAGGCTTAAAGAAATATTTTTGTATGGAGTACAAATGCCTATAGTAATAGAAACTCTCGACCACCTGGTGCTTACAGCGCTGCACCTAGAATCAACATGTCAATTTTACGAGAAGATCGGATTCTCAAAGGAGAGATTTGGTAACGAGCGTATCGCATTAAAATTTGGAAAACAAAAAATCAATGTTCATCAATACAAAAAGGAGTTCGAACCCAAAGCAAAAATCCCGACACCTGGTTCACAAGACCTATGCTTTGTAGTTTCTACTCCTATAAATGATGTCATTAAAACACTTATTGAATCAGGAATCGAGATTATTGAAGGTCCTGTGGAAAGAACTGGTGCGACCTCCAAATTAATATCTGTGTACATTAGAGATCCCGATGGAAACCTTCTCGAATTTTCAAATGTCGTTGTTGAATAATTTAGAGCCTACATAAGAAAGTTATCGCCTAGATAGTGTTTCTTCGCTTCTTCGCTGTTGACTAGTTCTTGTACGGACCCAGACATTAACACCTTCCCATCACGTACGATATAACTCCTATGTACAATCGAAAAAATTTCACGCGCATTATGGTCGGTGATCAATATGCTAATTCCTTTTTCTGATAAGATCCGAACGAGATTTTTTACTTCTTGGATGGAAATAGGGTCGATATTAGCAAACGGTTCGTCTAACAGAAGAAATGTAGGGTTTGTTACTAAAGCACGAGTAATCTCTAGCCGCCGCCGCTCACCTCCCGATAATGCAATAGCCTGCTTTTTTGCCAGTTTTTCAAGATGAAGCTCTTGCAGGAGTTCATCGATTCTCTTTTTCATTTCTTTTTTTGAAAGCCCTAAATTTTCGAGAATACACAAAATATTTTCTTCAACGGTAAGGTAACGGAAGACGGAGGGCTCTTGAGCCAAATACCCCATCCCCATAATTGCGCGTTGGTGGATGGGTAGATGGGTCACATCCTCGCCATGAAAAGTAACACTTCCTCCGTCTGGGCGAATCAACCCAATCGTCATATAAAAGGCCGTTGTTTTCCCAGCTCCATTGGGTCCCAGAAGCCCGACTATCTCTCCTTGGTCGACCTGAAAAGAGAGACCATCGACAACACGACGACCACCGTAACTTTTGACCAAGTCTCGAACATCCAGTTGGCAACAACCATTCTGAGTATTGTCATGACTCATGACTTTTGCTCCTCTTCATGAAAAGAAAATCGTTTTTTTATTTGTTCGAGCTCTTTTTCCATTAACCGAAAACGAACATCCCCAACTCCTTTAACCGTCGGTCTTTCCATTCCTGGTGCTTTTCTCATCACCAGCTTAGGTGCGCTCATCTGCAGGTGGTTCATCCTGTCAAAAAATAAAACACGACGATGACCGGAACATTCCATAACGACGGTTTTGGATTGAGGGTCGAGTTCTAGTGTATCAGCCAAAACATATTGCGTTGCCCCTGTTACTTCACCCTCTAAAACAATCACGCCAGTAAGTAATTTGACATCGCCATTTAGAAAGACCTTTTCCGGTGAAAATATTTTAGAACCTGAAGATAAATCAATCACCAGGTCTTTAGCAAAAACATGCCCAAAACGATCATAACAGTGAAATTCTTGACCTAAATAACTTGTGAATTCAACTCGTCTTTTTTCTATATCTAAACTTGTGACACCTGATCCTTCTGTAATGAAATAAACATCCCCCTCCGAGTTGTACAGTTCTATCGTACTCTTACCCGAGCCTAACAGTTGTTGCAAAGACATTTCTTTATTCGTAAAAAAATTATCTTCCTGAGTTTGAGGAGATGTTACCAGCTGCTTGACCTGGCTGCTACTATGTCGATTGAATGCTAGGGTTACACGATCATCATTCGATAACTTGGCAACTTCAGGCACCTCGATCTTCACATCGTCAATCAAAGTCACCTCTTCGAGAATATTATTCCAGAGCATTAATTTTGCTTGAAAATTCAAGTGGTTAGCCCCTACCATGTCTAGCTTCATTTTTCCATGAGGTTCAAGTAAAATCACATCACCTGTTTCAGGTGTGTAAAGGACCTTCGAAGTTTTTATCAAAACCCCAGCATCGTTAGAGATTGTACAATAGGATTCTTCTTCATTTGGGGACAAAATCATAGTTCCCGCGACAAACTCTAAACGTTGCCCTTTCGCAGTGAAAACGTTTCGATGATCAATCACTACATTTCCCTCTGCGACGATACCATCTGCAGGTTTTCCACCCAATTGTCCTCTTTGGAAAGATAGTTTCATCGAATCGCTTTTAATTGTTGTTCCATCCATTATCAAGGAAAGAGGATCTTCAATAGCTGGCAGTTCATGCCCTTCAGCTCGATACTCAGTGATCGTTGGCTGATTAGCTACAATTCTTTCTTTGTTATAGTAATACTTCGCTGTGTCTGCTGTTACGTAGCGCACAACCTGCATCGGATAAGGTTCTCTCTCTCCTACGCTTACTCGTTTACCTTTACGATCTTTGAAGAACCCTTCTTGGTCTAAAAGAATTTCATTACCTTCATCAGTCACATAAAACAGCTCTTTCTGCATCACACAAACCAATTGCTCCATATGCTCGAGGATCTCCATCCCCTCATTTTGCTGATCGAATACAAGCTGACTTCGATCACTAGAAACGCGGGCTTTCACCGGGTTATGATCATGTTGATAGTAAATATCCTTGATCACGCCTTCCCGGTATTGTGTCGCTACATATGATTTTTTTTTCGCTGATCTAGCAGACTGAGACAGATCGACAAGCTCATGATATTGCGATGCATCCTTCTCTGATGGTATGAGAAACCATACTCCGATCACAATGGGAGCTAAAATGCATAGAATTATCAGTGCGATTGTCTTTTGCCTACCCATTAACACTCATCATGTAAGACGTGATAAATCCGTACGATATCTTCTAAGACACCTGGAAGTTCCTCGAGTGGAACTTGTGAGGAGGCATCACTTTTCGCATTTGAGGGGTCAAGATGTGACTCCATAAACAAACAATTTGCCCCAGCTGCTACCGCAGAACGTGCGAGTACTCCAATAAACTCTCTCTGTCCCCCTGACTGATCGCCAAGTCCCCCTGGGAGCTGCACAGAATGAGTCGCATCAAAGCAAACGGGAACTCCAAATCCCTGCATGATTGGAATGGCTCTCATATCGCTAACAAGGTTGTTATAGCCAAATGAAGCTCCTCTATCTACTAAAATTATCTGGTCATTTCCCGACTCTCTTATTTTCTCCACTACATTTCCCATATCCCACGGCGCCATGAACTGTCCTTTTTTGACGCTGATCACTTTGCCTGTCTTGGCAGCTGCCACTAACAAGTCTGTTTGTCTGCATAGAAAAGCAGGGATTTGTAGAACATCGCACACTTCACCTGCCATAGTTGCCTGTTCTGGTGCATGAACATCTGTTACAACAGGAATGTCTAATTCTTTTTTTACTTTATCAAGGATACGCAACCCTTCTTCAATTCCAGGGCCTCTGAAAGAATGGATAGATGATCGGTTGGCTTTGTCATAACTGGACTTGAAAATATAATGAACACCAAGTTGTTCGCAAATATACTTAATCGACTCTGCAGTTTTCAAAGAGTCTTCTTCACTTTCTATCACACATGGTCCAGAGATCAAGGTAAGAGGCTCTCTCTCACCAATGGAAAAACCTTTGACTTTTACGTTTTTAATCAGACTCTGCTGCTGGTTCATCTTTCTATCCTTTCCAATTTTTTGACAACTTCTTGGTGTCGATTTGTAAAATGATTAAGCATTTCATTGAGATCAATGTTCTTTATACATCCACCCGCATCTTCAACTGCGATGTGATCTGTAAGGTCTGACAATGGTTTCAACACAAACAACCTCTCTTGCCAACGCAGGTGGGGAATATGCAAGTCTTGCAAAACAACTCGCTTCGTACCAAAAAATAGGATATCGATGTCGATGATCCTCGGAGCATTTTTCTTCTTGGGACGCTTTCCCATTGTTGTTTCGAGACTAAAAAGAAAATCCTTAAACTCTTCAAGATTCAATGTCGTTTTCAACGAGCAGACAGCATTGATAAAATCATCCTGTGGAATATCGCTAACGGGAGTCGTCAAGTATAACGGTGAAATTTCCAAATCGGTGATCTGTGGTTGAGTGGACAACTGTTCAAAAACTTTTTTAAATGTTTCAATGGGATCGCCAATGTTACCACCTAACCCCAAATAGACCAGTTGTTTTTCCATGTATCCACCCGGCATCCAATACACCTAATAAAAGAGGCGATTATACCAGGAGGAAGGAGTATTTTTCCAGAACATATAGAATAGTTGAGAAACTCCTTGAAAATAAGGGAGAGGAAAAGCTAAGATTTATATTCTACTACGGACTGATAGCTCAGTGGATAGAGCATCCGCCTTCTAAGCGGGTGGTCGCAGGTTCGAATCCTGCTCAGTCCGTTTTTTCTACTCTTCAGTAACTTTTTCTTCGTCTTCAAGAATCTCTAGGTTTACTCGGATACCATTTCTACTTGCTACAGACATTAGTAAAGTACGAATAGCATTGATGGTCTTTCCCTTTTTCCCTATGATTTTCCCTATATCAGACTTTTCAACGGATAGCTCTATGATTAGTGTATGCGTTCCGCCAACTTCATTGATTTTAACTTTATCGGGATTGTCAACGAGATTTTTTACAATGTAAGCTACAAACTCTTTCATCTTTCATTCCTTTATCTGAATTCCTTCAAGTTTTTTCACAAAATCAACTTCAATATTAGAACTGTATGGGTCTAAATTGAAAAGCTATAAAATATATAGGAATACCAGTTGGCGCCCTATCTTTGCCTTCTAAGGCGGATCTTAATATAAGAGGTGAAATTTATCCACTTAAAATTTAAATATTTCATATCTAGGAAATTATACCAAAAGGATAGATTAAACAGAGATGTCTCCTCCCTTTTTAGAAGGGAAAGATATGTTAATCCCTTTGGTTACGAGAACCCTGATTAAAAATTACAAATTTTGAATCAGGATCGGTGTAAAAACTACCTTTCAATCATGAATGTCACAGGGCCATCGTTAACAAGGTGAACCTGCATGTTCGCGCCAAACTGGCCGCTTTGAACAGAGCCCATTATATCTTGCACCTCTTTAACAAATCGATCATACAGTTGCTCAGCATCTTCACCTCGCATAGTGGAAATAAAATCAGGCCTTCTACCATTCATGCAGTTACCATATAGAGTAAATTGGCTGACAACGAGGACTTCCCCACCAATATCTTTGACACTAAGGTTCATTTTCCCTTGTTCATCCTCGAAAACTCTAAGGCCAACCAACTTGTTTACCAGCCAGGGAATCGAACTTTCGGTATCATCTTTATGAAGTCCTAAAAAAACAAGGACTCCTTTACCGATTTTTCCTACTACTTGTCCATCGACATCAACATAGGCTTCTTTAACACGTTGAATAAGAATACGCATGATAAACTCTCTTAATTGTGTTGTTGATGTAATTTATCCAAAAATTGTTTTATATCATCAGGAAAATCGGCAGTTAATGTCAATACCTCACCGGTCATAGGGTGAGTGAGCTGTAATGTTCTTGCATGTAAGAGCTGCCTTTTTACTTGATACCGTTGATTTTGCTGAATATTACCGTAGGTTGCATCTCCCAATACAGGAGTTCCTAAATGCTTCATATGGACACGAATTTGATGAGTTCTCCCCGTGATGAGATTAATGGATAACAAACTTATCTTGCCATCCGTTGTTAGGAGTTTGAACTGGGTGATCGCTTCCCTTCCCCCCTCTTCACGAACACACATTTTTTTCCGATTAATAGGATGTCTTCCGATTGGAGCATTAACCTCTCCCTCCTTTGGGGAGCCAAGACATATGGCAAAATAGACTTTTTTCACTTGTCTTGACGAAAAAAGTTCTGTCAGCTTTTGCTGGGTTCGTGGATCTTTGGCGGCGATCAACACTCCCGAAGTTTCTTTGTCCAGTCGATGAACAATGCCTGGACGGGCACTTTGTTGAAAAAACCGACTCTCGATATCCTTACAATGATGGATCAGTGCATTGACAAAGGTACCTGACCAGTTGCCCGGGGCAGGGTGCACAACCATCCCCGCGGGTTTATTAATTGCTAGGAGATAGTCATCTTCATAGATAACATCTAAGGGAATCTCCTCAGGTTGTAATTTCAGCTCTGGGGTTAGAACAAACTCTATACGAACTTCATCACCCTGAAGGGGGCGAAACTGCTTTTTTACAGGCTGACCATTGATCGTGACAAACTCGTTATTGATAAGATACTGAAAATAAGAGCGTGAACGAACATCGCTGTAACGATTCGCCAGTATCTTATCGATTCTAGTATCATCTTCATCTTCGGAGATTTTAAAAATTTCGATTTCACTCATGCAGCCATTATATTCGAATGAGTATATTTTTGGTACTTAAAGCGAAATCTTCATATTGTTTGGGCTGGGAAAAGCCGGAGAGCTTGTTCTTCACAAGGGAAGTCAGGGGTGAGTTTAGAAATCAAACTGTAAATATTTTTTTCAATATCATGAAGTGTTGATGTGTCCCAACTATCATCTATAGTTTCTGAATTGATTGCTTGCTTTTTGATCTGAAAATCATTAGCGGAAAGCAATGGCGTACTGCTCATGATGACAGCACGTTCAATAGT
>JBCDHL010000067.1:0-7646 GCA_038750095.1 Chlamydiota bacterium | reverse complement strand
GGTGACTGGAGGAGAAACACTAAGACCGGCAGTTTTCATTGGAGCTGAACATTTATCGGAAGAAAAAATACAGGGAGGGCTCCCCTATTTAACGATCCCCCCCCTCTTAGAGGCCCTGGAAAAAATCGATTCTCTCAATTCTAAAATCGCGAAAAGCTGTTTGGAAGACGTTTTAGAATATGAAAAAAACATCAGTCAACTTGGAATCTGTAACCAATTTTTAATCAATGATCTAGAAAATAAAATTAAATCTCTTAAACCCAAGCAAATATTAGGAGTCTCTCTTGCTGTAATGTGGACATTCAGTGGCCACGTAGTTATGGGCTCTATTGAACGCAAGGAAAATGGGAAATTTCTTCTAAGAGTCCACAATGCGGGCGATGGAAGGCAGCATCACTACACAAAAAGAGAAAATGGAAGAGAATTGATACAAACCTATGAAACTGAGGAGATAGAAGAAGATGATCTGATCGATTTTATGAGGGTTGCAACTTCACTTAGAACATTTAGGCCATCGCATGATACAGGTACCCTCTATTACGCTTTAAAGGAATTGAATGGAAACAAACTGCCAGAAAGCGAAAACCCGAGCCTGTGGAATCCCTCGCAAACTGGTTATTCATGCTCAGGACACTCATATAAATGTTTTATCAAATCAATCCTTTCAGAAAAAGAATTCGAACAGTTTGAAAAAACTTTCTTAAGTCAAGCAGTCAATCGGTTACAAAATGGCCTCGAAAACGGCTATTTTTGGGAGAAGTCGGAAAAACATCAAATGGCACTAAAGGACCTATCTCTCGAACTTAGTAGGTTAACACATGAAAACTGCCCCCCCCCTGAACATTACGAACCATCGACTCTATCAGAAATGACTGCAGCTATCGATGAGCAATTTTGGAAGCTAATTTTTCGTAAAAACAACTTTGAGTGGGATATTAACGAAGCGTATTATGCTGCTATAGATTTAAAATTTTTTGAAAATTTTAAGGAAGCCCAAAGAATTCGAGCATCAGAAATGCTCGTGTCTCGAAAGAAAAAAAAATATAAAAATCTCGCTGATGATTTTTATTCAAAATTGAATGAGGAAAATTATACTAATGAAGAGTGGAAATTTATAAATGATGTTCTAAAAAATCTGTTTCCAAATTGCTATAGCGAAAAAGGTAAATTATTCAAAATAATCTACACAAAAGAGCTGAATATTTCTCTTGTAGATGAAAAAGCTATCGAAATGAAAAATATCATACAACTTTTAAGCGAAAATAAATTAAAAGAGGCTAGAAAATCCTTGAGTACTCTCTACCCTACAATTACTTCAGAAAATTTATCGGATAGTAATCGAGATGAAATGATCGCTATCTTTTGTGATTCATTTTCCCTTCAAGATCCAAATACTCTCGAAGATATAGAGCTGAGAGCAGGTCTTGCGTCTACATTTAAAAAGTTAGGTCTAGAGTTACCTACCATCCAAGTATCTCAATTGAAAAAGTATCGAGGAATGAAATTAAATGAAGTTTTTCCAGAAAGCCCTTGGAGGCAGGATTGTGAAAGTTACCAAATATAGATCCCCCTTTCTAACCAAAAGGGGGTATAAGCTCTCCATTACTGCTCATCTTGGGCAAGAGTGAATCCTGGTTTTCCATCAAATGAGCAGAGGCACTCCATTTGTGTAAAATCAATTTCAGCATCTGCCAACCTTTTGATGAGCGCAGCAACTTGCTGCTTACTTATTGGAGAACCTTTCTCCACGCTCATGAATCGACAACGCCACTGATCAATACAGAAAGTCTCTGCCATCGTATTTGGCCAGAGTTTAGCACCTCTATTTCCTATAAGAGTAAGTTTTAAATCTCCGGCAATATCATCCATTTGCTTTTTGACAGCTTCAACACCTTTAGTACAATCGAGAAAGATATCAACACCGATGACTTCTTTCTTTGATTGAGAGGCTTGTTTTCCACTAGTTTGCTCAGCTGAGTGAATCTGCCTGGGGGTACCTGAGTAATGAGCTGGCTTTAACTTTTCAGGCTTTTGCCCTAGACGCTGGACAACTGCTTGAGCGAATTCTTTAGTTCCGACTTTTTCTTTACTGACACCTTCCTTGAAAATATCGTAGGTATGAATTCCATCTTCAATCGTTTTCAACCAAGCGTTATGAACATTTGTAGCGGCATCAGTTAGTCCCAAGTGTACGAGCATCATCACACTGCCCAACAGTAACCCACTTGGATTTGCCATATTTTGTCCTGCACGACGAGGCGCTGAGCCGTGAATCGCCTCGAACATGGCACCATGTTGTCCAATGTTTGCCGATCCGGCGAGTCCAACGGAACCTGCAATCTGAGCCGCTACATCAGAAAGAATATCACCGTATAAATTTGGCATGACAACAACATCAAAGGCAGTGGGAGTATCAGCAAGTTTTGCCGCTCCAATGTCGATAATCCAGTGTTCGTTTTCAATATCTGAATACTCTGTCGCAATCTCCTCAAAGACGGTATGGAAAAGCCCATCCGAAAGCTTTAAAATATTATCCTTGGTAAAGCAGGTTACCTTTTTACGTCCATTTGCTCTAGCATATTCAAAAGCATAACGAATAATTTTCTCGCATCCAGGGCGACTAATAATTTTCAGTGCTTGAACAGTATCGGAACTGTGACGATATTCGATTCCTGTATAAAGATCTTCTTCATTCTCACGAACAACGACCACATCCATTCCAGGGTGTTTGGTGTCAATAAAAGGTGAGTAAGCAACGCACGGTCTAACGTTTGCATAGAGACCTAATGTAGTCCTGACAGTCACATTTAAACTTTTAAAACCTCCCCCCTGAGGTGTAGTAATGGGAGCCTTAAGAAAAGCTTTTGTATTGCGAATGGTCTCCCATGTTGAAGGTTCAATTCCGGCTGGCTCACCTCTCAAATAAACTTTTTCGCCGATTTCCACCTTGTGAATATCCAGTTCTGCACCAGCTTCAGAAAGAATCAGTAGGGTTGCTGCCATAATTTCAGGGCCGATCCCGTCACCCTCAGCAACAGCAATAGGAATTTTGTTTGCCATAATGTTGTTTCCCCAATAGAAATTTATTTCGGTATAAAGCTTGAGGGTAATACACTGCTCATTTAAAATCTATATCCATATGGACCCTCTCATGCCTGGAGATATTCATGCTTCAAGAACTATTTGATAACACACACCAACATCTGAATTATTTTTTTGAACATGTAGATATGAAGGTGATGGAGGAAGTATTCGATATTTTGAAAAGTCGCCCTGGAATGATTATTCTTACTGGTGTAGGAAAAAGCGGCCTTGTCGCCAAAAAAATTGCTGCAACAATGACATCAACGAATACACGGGCAATCTACCTTTCTCCCATCAATGCTCTCCATGGAGACCTGGGTATTGTTACTGATCGTGATGTTTTTGTTTTCCTTAGCAAAAGTGGAGAAAGTGAAGAGCTTCTTTCTCTGGTACCCTCTTTACGAAATAAAGGTGTAAAACTCATCGCAGTTGTTTCAAATAAAGAAAGTCGCTTAGCAAAAGCTTCTGATAGAGTCGTTTATTTACCTCTAGAGAAAGAATTATGCCCATTCAATATGGCACCTACTACTTCAACAACGATACAAATGATCTTTGGTGATGTCATCACCATAGGGCTTATGCGATTGAAAAATTTCTCTATTGAAGAATATGCTCTGAATCATCCTGCGGGAAGAATTGGAAAGCGTATCACTGTTAAAGTGCGCGACCTCATGATTAAAGGTGATAACATTCCACACTGCAAGCCTAATGACAAACTTGTGGATATTTTGGTCGAACTTTCCAACAAGCGTTGTGGTTGCGTGCTCATTCTTGACGAGGGACGAAAATTGAAAGGCATCTTCACAGATGGTGACTTACGTCGTACATTACAAAATCTGGGTTCAGATGCCTTGAATGAGTCAATGGAAAAAATAATGATAACCACTCCTCGATTTATATCCCCAGATGTATTAGCTCGCGAAGCAATCAAAATTATGGAAAATAGTTTATCACACGAAGTGACCGTTCTTCCGGTGGTCAATGATGAGAAACAGGTGATTGGTTTAATAAAACTTCATGATATCATTCAAACGGGTATCTAAATCACGAGCGGTATAATGCAAGCCTTGTATATGAGCGCCTTCCAAAATAGGGAATGAATAAGTCGCAACCAAATTTTTGTTGGCTCTTTTTCATCAATCTTGCCACATTCAGCCTTTGATTGTGTACGATCACCCTATCATCCACCTCACTATTAAACCAGATTCCAATCCCGTACTCCTGACCTTTTTCGAGGTATTCAATTTTTTCGACCTTATTCAGAGGAATGGTATATTGCTGTACCCCAAAAGAAATAAGCTGCAAATGCTCACCTTCAAGAATAACCAACTCGCTAGGGTCATTTTCCATTCTTTGAAGTCTGCGATAAGGAATTAAGCCATAAACCATTAACCCTCCACCAGCCAGAAGAAAAAAGAGACCCCAAGAAATCATGCCTTCGGTAGGTACGTATGTTGTTACGAAAATAAGGAGAAAAACTCCCAAAGAAGCAAGTAGAGTCCCTCTAAATAGGGTTGCTCTTAGTAGAGTGGGCTTGATAGTACTGAATAATTTAACTGTATCTGTTGCCATATGACTTCATCGTAGGGATAATTATAAGATCTTCAACTTCAATTTATCTTATAATTGTAATAGGGAGCAAGGGTGTAATCGTATTATATAAAAAAACGACTCGCACAGGTAAGAAGCATTTTGTTATAATCATCATTTAGTAGTGTAATTGAGGAGTCGTGAATGTTTGGGACTATTTTTTCTATTGTGATCGGAGGCTTATTAATCTTTATTCCCCCCGCCAAAGAAATACTACCTTCTATGGCAGGAGTTTCCTTTTTACTGATTGGGGTCTCTTTGTTGATGCTGCTTAGTGCCACAATTGCCCTAGTGATCAGTTGGTCTCCTCTACAAAAAATTGAACAAAATTTGACACCACGTCTAATCGACCTGTTTAGCAACGATAAACAAGTCTTCTACTTCACCACTTTCATTTTTATGTTTCCTCTTTTCACGCTCATTATCTGTAGTGAACTAGCTTATTTCCATTATTTCCGCCCTGTTTTTGGAATTGGATTATGGACGATATTATTTGGACTTTCAATCGATGCACTCCTTCTCTTGATTAGACGAATCCTTAGTTATTTAAACCCATTCTCCATCGTCAACCATTTTACCAACCAAGCGATTGAGTCAATACAAGAAGAAGAAGATATTGACTTACTTCATTGGATCGACGCTTTATCAGAAATAGGTGTGAAGGCGGTTACACGTACCCTTCCATCCTTAGCAATGAAAGCTATCGATGACTTACAAGAAATCTGCCACACCTACCTCGAATCTGCAAAAAGTATCGCTCATCATAACACAGAAAGAACAGCCAAGGATCTTGGTGGGACAGATAAAGTGAGTTACACATTGTTTTATTTGTTTCAACGTCTTGAATTAATCAACGAAAAAGCCCTTGACCAAAGAATGGAACCGATATGTAGCCACCTTGTGACAACACTAGGAAAAGTTTCCATTTCAGCAGCACATTTTGACATTTCATTAGCGAGTTATCCCTTACACTATATCGGTAAATTTGCCGGAAAAGCACAAGATGAAGAAATCGATGAAGTGACTGAAAAAGCAACATGTACTTTACTAGAGGTTGGAAGGATTATTTTAGAAGAAGTGGATGTTCGTTATCTAGATATTAAAGAGCCGTTCTTATGCATTATCCAGCACATGGAAGAGTTTGCAAAGTATACATTTTCACAAGACAAATCGATAAACATCAACATTCTGACCCAACCTTTTCATGAAATGAAAGTTTTTTTTGATCAAGATAAAGTGGCCAACCATCAAGATACACCAACAATTGTTTCTGATTTAGATAGAGTTATCAACCAGTTTGATCAACTTGAACTGGTAATGAAAACAATTCCAAGGATAGACTTGCCTGATGAAATTGAGGATTCAGGAGAAGGACTCTCCGATCAAACAAAGAAACAAACAGAGGTCACTGAAAGTCCGGATTGAATTTAGTTTTTTGGGTACAACCACTTTCTAAGACATTAAAGATTCGACGTTCTTTTGGTGATTCACATTGATTAAGAGTTTTCCTTACCTTCTCGTACTCTTTTTCTTCTATTTTTTCTGAAGCTTTTCTTACAGTAATCCTATACAAGTCTCCCCAAGGTATTGTTTCGGCATCCTTTCTTTCTAATAAAGAAACTTCATGGGGTTCTATCTCGAAGTATAATATTTCTAGATTCGATTGTTTTAATAGGGATATAGCTTCTTCAAAGGTGTGAAAAGTGATGCCTTCTCTTGGTGGGGTGGAAGGCTTACCAAAGAATTCACCACACAAGAATCCATTATCTGCAACAGAGTCTACACTTTTTTTCCAACACATATCAAACTTTTCTGGATTCCTGTAAGACCAAACGTAGTTAGAAATCAAAAATTCGGCAGGAACGCTAACCTGAAAATTCATGAACTCACAGGTATGATAGATTACGTTAGTGACCTCCGCTTTCTTTGTTAATTTAAATTTTTCTAGTTTCTCATTGAATTTATTCTTTTGCTCTGGATCGACATCTAAAGCATCAATATTTTCACATCCCATGAGCATTAGAGGTAGAGTATTTGAACCATCAGCAGCTCCCATATCGATAAACTTATTAGGCAATCTTTTATAACGGGCTTTGTAAATTTTTATCCCTTCAGCAGGTGTCCGTCTAAGCTCAGGAATATCCTGAAGCTCTGCTTTCTCAAAATAAAGGGTTTTATAATAAAGAGGCCAATTCGTATGCACGCCACCAACAAATCCTCCTTCACTATTCTCTAATACAACGTCCTTTCGATCACTGGCTAATATATCAATAGCATTGACTTCTTTTTCTGTAAGCTTTGAAGCAGTAAGGATAACTTTCTTTATAGTTTTACACGTCTTAACACCATCCACAAAACAATCAAATGTTCTGCCAAAAACTATATCAGTAAAATCAACAGAATCAACCTCATTATCAACCTCATCTTCAAAAATTTTTTGCATTGTAAGCAACAACTCTTCTTCTGAGTTTACAGATACAGTCAGAATTTTTCCGTCATTAATAGGAGTATTCTGATGGATTGTCGTAGGTGTTGAATTGTTCGTCACTAGACTTTTTTCGTTAGCTACTACGGACATGTTGACTCCTGAACATTTACCCAATTGCGGAAATATAAAGGAATATACATTATAAAGGCAAAGAATTAAAAGACTTATTTGATGAATTTCAAATTTTTTGGTGCTTTTATAGGTGATTTCTTACGAATACAAAAAATTTCAGAGAAAAATGTTTCAATGAAAAAATAAATCGGAAAAGGGTGAGAAAAGACACAGGATGGCAGTTTCGAAAAAACTTAAATAAAAAAAAGGCTCGACAGTAGAAACTGACGAACCATGAATGAAAAACTTGGCGACGACCTACTCTCCCACACTCTTGTGTGCAGTACCATCGGCGATGGAGGGCTTAACTACTGAGTTCGGAATGGGGTCAGGTGTACCCCCTCCTCTCTTGTCACCAAGAAAAAATCTTAGG
>JBCDHL010000066.1:0-7677 GCA_038750095.1 Chlamydiota bacterium | reverse complement strand
TATTTTAATTGAATAAAATTAACAGAGAAAGAGTTACGTCTCTTTGGTCTCTTCAGGCTGCAATTGAAAATACAAATGTGTCAAAAATGATTTTACTATTGCATAAGCCGGCGTAGCAAACAACATCCCAAAAATCCCATACAATGACCCAGCCGCTAGTAAGACTAGAATCACCGTTAGAGGATGCATGGTAAGTTTTCGTCCCATCACCTGTGGGGTGACCAGAAATCCTTCCAGCGTCATCGCTACCCCCATTATCAACAACACCTCTACTCCCATGATTGTACTCGTTGAAAATCCAACGATAAGAGGGAGGATCATCGCCAAAAAGCTTCCGAAGGTCGGAATGATATAAAACACTGTAGATATGAGAGTTAAAACCAATGCAAAATCTAAGCCAATCACAAGAAAACATAAAAAGATAGCTAGGTTGATGACTAAAGAAACGATCATACGGCCGTTCACAAAATGTAGAATAACGCTATCCACGTCAGAAGAAAAACTATCAAACAAGGTGACATATTTCTGGGGAACCAAGTTGATAAGACCAGAATAAACGGAATGGTCGTCTTTGAGTAAGTAGTAAAGGATGAATGGAGTAATTGCTAAAGTGATCACAAACTGTGTTAAAAACGAGATAAAGTCGGAAAAGTGACCGATCAGTAGAGTATTGAGTACTCCAAGAAACCTTGAGGTCATCTTATTCATCTCATCGGAAAGATTGATTTTTACATGGAAAATATCAATCGTTGTCAGATCTAAACTAGCAACCTTTTGCAAATCAATGGATTTTAAAACCTTCACCTGCTCCTGAATAGTAGGAAAAGCGAAGACGAGAACCAAGAAAACGAGAAGCCCGATAATGAGGTAAACGATTGTAATAGAGAGATTAATTGAGATTTTACAATTTAATAGGTTCACCAGCGGGCGGAAAAGATAGTAAAGGATCACCGCTAAGACGAAAGGAGAGAAAATTGCCAACAGAAACCCCAAGACGCTATCAATCAGAGGTAAAAGTGTGTAGGCGATATAGACTGCTAATAGAAATAGTACAATCGAAACAAGATTTCTGAATGATTCTTTATGGTACCACATCCCTCGTACCTCTTGGGTTCCCTGCCCTCATCCTTTAGTGTGTGTATCCATCGATATAGATTAATTTGTCAAGGTTACAATAAGAGATCGCAAACGATCGGCATATGATCAGACCCGAAAAGGGCGTTGCACTTTACAGGGTTCACAGCGAAAACGAGGACTTGAGTTTTCGGACATGTAAAGATACGATCTGGATAGAAACCTGGAGTTCCATATCCTTTAAAAGGGATACATCGATTTTCCAACCTTTGGGATTTTTCGCAGTTATTGTAAGAGGATTTAGGCCCAACGCAACCGAAAACTGCTCCTTTCATTGCATCCACCAATCCACTTTGTTCAATAATGTCTTCAATTTCATTTCCATCAAGAGGCAGGTGTGTATTCATATCCGGACGATTTGGAAAGATATTAAAGTCTCCCAAAAAAATGACACGTTCTTCACTACCAATCGACTTGAGGGTCCCTTTCATCAAATCATTCAAGTGATTGGCTTGCTCATGACGTTTTTTGAGAGAAAAAAAATTCAGGTGTGTATTGAAAACTTGTAATACCTTCTCTGTTGTTTTATCAAAGACTTTCAAGGTAGTGATATGTTTAGTCTCTTGTCTTGGAAACTCGAGTCTTGATGATGAAAGAAAATCAAATCGAGACTTCTTAAAGAGAATACTACAACATTCATCTGATGATCCTGGCTCACCAACTCGATCATAAAATGATTGATAATAAGGGGTTAAGTCATCGATTAAGTGAGGGCGGTCCTCCTGTAGTCCGATGATATCAGGCTCACCATCTAAAAAAGTCTCAGCAACTCTAGAATAACGATTTTTCCAATAATACTCCATTTCTAGTTTATGCTCAGAATAATCCCATAGGATGTTATAGGTAAGAATACGAAGTGTTTTATGATGGTGTTTCGATGAATTTTCTAATAGCTTCCAGTGCTTGTTTGAGTATTTATATGAGCTTATTTGACTCAGATCTTTGACTTTTTTCATTAGAGGAATGATGGAATCCGATTTAACCTTCTGTGAAGAGATGGAAGAGTATCGATAAGTAACAGTTGCGCAGGTAACTATTCCTTTTGTCAGTAAGTTTGATATCAGCAACATCATCTAGTCCTGTGCAGTTGACTTCGGTATAATTCAAAACCTATTTTACGATGGGTTCGATAATGGGAATATATTTTTTTAAAACTTCCTCTAAATGGTGCATCTCTACGGGTTTGGCAATATAATCATCCATCCCGGCTTCAAGACACTTGTTTCTATCTCCTTCCATTGCGCCGGCAGTAATAGCGATAATGACAGGTTGCTTTTTGGCCATACTTCGTATTTCTCTTGTCACCTGTAAGCCATCCTTTTTAGGCATTTGAATATCTAAAAATAAAATATCGTAATCGTTTTTGAGGTATAACTCTAGAGCTTGCTCACCATCATCAGCCAAGTCAACCCGTATTCCCATTAACTCTAACATTTCTTTGATCAACTCTTGGCTTATGTCATAATCTTCAGCGAAGAGTGCTTGACAAGGTACGAATTTCGTTTTTACAGTTTTCATATGATACTCCCTCAAGGAACTTGCGCCATTTTTGAATCACGTTCGGTATAAACAACTTTTGCTTTTTTCTTCGATATTTGTCAACCCTATGTATACTGTTACCATTTATGTAGGTCAGGATATTTTACCGATCGAGTTTCAAAATTTGGCATGACTCAAAAGGGTGCATTTTCGGGTAAGTATATTCAACTAATCGTTGCGCCATACCAAAATTTGGGATTTTGAATCACGCTCGTGAGATTACAGAAGCATTTGTTGTAATAAATGTATGATAGGGAAGAAGTCGAACATATCGATGCAGTTCTATTGCTGTGAACATAAAGGTCGTAAGAGCAGATAGAAAATAACCATAACCATAAAATGCAAATCCTAAATTCATGAAATAATAGGTAAAAATCCCATTACTTAAAAAGAAATAAGCCTGGATATAAAGGACACCTCTTCGGTCCTCAAAGTAACTCAAAATGATCAGTGTCAATAGTGCTAAAACATGAAACGAAGCCCCCAGAACGCCATAGCGAAACATACCTAATTGAATGAAGTTCATGCCAATGAATTTGAAAAGAAACGGAGCCATCAATATCGCTATAGTACAAATACAAACCTGCAAAATGATTAGTTTTCGGCCGTGGTTAAGTATGGAATTTTGTAATGCTTTATGGTTTTCCATAATCTGCGTATAGTTCGCATGTTCCTGGATATCTCGGTAGAATTTAACATACATCAAATAAAATGAAGTTTCTTGGCTCAGCATAAATGTTGCCATTGCTGGAATAACTGTCATATAAGCTACAAACATCGCACTATCGTAATAAGGGTAGAGCAAAAAACCACTAGGAATCCAAACCGCTTCAGGAGAAAACCACATCACCCATTTATCTACCCAAATTCCTAGTCCGTAAAATAATCCGCCTAAAGCAAGCTCCCAATGCTTTTTAAAGTATGAGAGAAAGGCAAATGGTTTTGAAAAACTCTTCGGGTAGTCTTGATAAAAAATTCCTATAAGGCCACCTAAGATAAAGACTAAACCAATACTGAATCCAAAAAGTATCCCCAATGTTGTGTGGGTATAGCCAAATGCTAAAGACATAACTATACTGATTAACATACCTACCAAAAAAATTAGGGAGACAGCCCTAAAAAATTTGAGTGTGGAAATAAAAATCGTACAGACCCACAGTGCTGTTACTAAGTAAAACTCAATACAAGCCATTAAACATAAACTTGTTGGTAGTGTTGTCCAGAGGAAATAAAAAGGAATAACAAAAGGTGTAACAATCGTAAATACAAGAAATAAAGCTCCAAAAAACATTCCAGAAGCGGGGCGTAAATTCTGCTCAAATACACGATCAGCAAGAAAGCGTGTTCCAACTACAGTAATGGGAGCACTGAAGACAAGAGAGAAACAAAAATTATATAAATTGATAACACGAAATTCATCGACAAATCCAAAATATGCCCATCCTCTTGTTAAGGCGTAGATTGTTCCTAAGGCAAATACAGTAAAAAGCCAAGGACCAGATGTTGACAATACAGCATGAAAATATGCTTGAAGCACACCTGTTAAATCGTTTTTTCTAAAAAGTTTATTTAATACAAAACCTATTCCCGCCATCTATATTTTTTCCTCATGTAGCACATTCAACCTGATGTAATACTTTTGAATAAAGTTCGTGATACGCCTCAACTTGTAAATTGCGGTGGTAATATTTGGCAACGCGTTTTTGGATCGTTTCGCTATATAGATCATATAGTTTTTTATTTTCTAAAAGATTTTGAATCGCTTTGCTGATAGCATAAGGATTCGCAAGGGGCGTCACAAAACCGCCTTCCCCTCGATCGCCTCTTCTACCGGAAATAATTTCTCTACAGGCACCAACATTTGTAGCAACCAAAGGGATTCCCGCGGCCCCCCCCTCTAATAGTGTTAGAGGTTGACCTTCACTTAGGCTTGTCAATACAATCACATCAATGATAGGCAAGTAATCCATAATATCTACTTTCCCTGTTAAGGTGATAGTCTCTTCCAGTTCTTGTTGTTGGATTAATTGAATACACTCCTCATAGTATTCATGATCCTCGTCTGTAGGACCAATGATATAAGTTTGGATATCTGGGATACTATCTTTTAAAATACCAACGGTACGTATAAAAGTTTTGATATCTTTGATATGAACTACGCGAGCGATAAGTGCGATAGTAGGTGGGTGATCTTTATTTTTTTGGACCTGCGAAAATTTATCATAATCGACACCATTTGGAATGATCAGCAGTTTTTCTGGATCTGCTCCATCAGCGATTTGAAAATCAGTATTACCCTCAAATAGAGTCACAATTTTATAGCTTGCTTCATAACAAAGTTTAGAATAGGAGAGGAATGTATCGGTCCAATAGTCTTTAATGTCTTTTTCAAACTTGTTTGGTTTAATGGTTAGGTTCTGAGAACGCATATCATCAAGCCATTGAGCTGAAGCGATCTCTATGCGTCGCTCATTTGTGTAAATTCCATGCTCTGTTGTTAAACATGGATTTCCCGTTTCTGCAAAAGCACGAGCCAAAAATAGACCGGAAAATCCGGTACAGAAAGTATGATAGACCTTGGCTTTAGGTAAGGGAGAAAGCATTACTGATAGAAAACCACCGATCAAACTACGAAATGACCAGAAAAAGTTCAAGAAGCTTGAGTTTCCCATTACCATCAAATAAATTCTGACCATCATATTGAATGCTTCTTTCGACTCGAGAAGAACGTGTTCATCCAAGCTTCCCTCATATCGGTGAATAAGTTCTAATATCGCTTTTAGGTCAGAAATTTTGCCGTTGTCATGTATTGCCATAATTAGTGGTTCTAGATCATGGAAAAAAGCAATTTGTTCTTTTTCACTTAGGGTCTTACTAGATGGTGGTATCTCTTGTAAATAGATATTCCTCAAACCTACGACGTTTTCAGGAAGAGCAAAACGGTATTTGATTTCTTGATTTTTGGGTAATAAACAGACGAGAGTAAAAGTAAAATCTTTGTGGTCTTTGATCAGATCATGAGCCCAGTTAGAGACTCCCCCCGTGACATAAGGATATGTTCCTTCAAGAAATAAACAAATATCAGCATCGGTTTCCATTGGTTAGACAACTCCAAGTTTTGATTGATCAATATCATATCCTTTTTTCCACATGAGAATCATGTAGAGAAGTTGGTCGAATTCAAATGAATTTTCAATTAAAACAAGCTGTTTGGTGCGTGTAAACTCTCGAATATCGTCGTATTTTTCTAAAACAAACATCGCCGACAAGTACCATTTAATTGCTTGATCCTGAAAAGTTGATTCTGATTCTATGACAGGCTCCAAACATTCTATGATCTCTTCATAACGTTGAAGCTCATAGTAAAGTTGTGCTAACGAAACTCGTACTTCGCTATTTTGAGGATCGATTTCAACAGATTTTTTATAATATTCCATGGCGATCAAAGAATACTTTAACCTTCGTTGTTCATCAATAAAATGTATTCTTGAGTATTCCTCAGCATGTTTTGCAAGTTCCATATTGGCAGAAAAATCATTAGGCCTTGCTTCAGTTTTTTTGTTAAGAAGTATATTTTCCTCTGAATATTGTTTGTCGATACGAGCAACTGCCGTTGCAGCTAAAACTCTGATGGAGTTGTTTTTATCATTTAGAGCTTCTACTAGAACAGGAGAGAATTCAACCCTGAAAAATCTAAGCATGCGTTCAATAACAACTCGCTTTTGTCTCTCAGAGCCATAAACCAAGACATCATTAAAAACGCTAGGTAATTTTGTGCTATCGAATTTATCCAAGCCGTAAATCAGTCGTTGATAGATTTCGTCACTGAGATTTTCATCCTCCTGGGGAATCAGCTCTTTTAAAAGCTCTTTGTCTTGGGGCGTGAAAAATATTTTTAATAAAGAATGAAAAGCAATGCCAACAACGGCAACAGCAGCACCTATCGGCCCTGTGAATTCAAAAAACAGTAGTGAAATGTTATTCACACGTTTGTCAACAATAGGCCTGTAAATAATTCTCAGTACGAAATAAAGCAACAAAACAATGAGAAAATGAATTGTTATCATTGTAAAAAAAGATATCTGTTTAACGAGGTACAAGTAAACCAGATAGCTCTCAACGAGTGCCATCGCTGTGAAGCACATCAGCTGCATTAATAGGCACAGGTTCGTAATAAGTTTAATTTTTTGGGAACTGTTGCTCATTATCTAAACATCTTTTTTCTTCATAAGTATTTAACTGTTTCAACTGCATATTCACTTTGTTACCTTTTAGAAGCTCGTTCGAATCAATAACAGGTAAAATGGTATTTATCACCTCTGTCCCTATCTTTGTTTCAACAGCGGGTATAACGATCAACACATTTCCTACGTTACGATCCCCTAAAAATATTTGTGAGGTATTAGGTAAAAACGAGACTATGGAAGAGTAGAGCTCGTTCGAAAGCACCGTTTCTACTTCAGTTGATTTTTTTTCTTGAAAAGTGATGGATATTTCTACTAAAGGTTCATTGAGTTTCTTACACAATTTTTTGAGGAATTCTACTTGTACCTCATAAAATTGGTAAGTAAATAAATTCGGGTATTCACTATCGTAGATCGAGTGCGCTTTTAGTTCTTTATGTCTAGATGCATTGGAATAAGCGACGCCAATTAGATCACAAAGACCCTTAAATGCTTCAATACTTGATATATTCAGGTCCATGAAGTTCATCTCTTCAATTTTGAGCATTCCAAAAACCGTTTCTTTTTCGGGATCAATCAATGGACCGGCAAGTATTCCTTCTCCCTTCAAAGTTTGTTCATAATCTTCATTGACAATACAGAGAACTTTCTTTTCAACGCTGATGTTTTCAAAAATTGGATCTTCACAAACAATTCGAATTCTAAATTTTTCCTTCTCTGACCAGCCATGTGTCTGAGCAACTTCTAGACCATTGTTACCGGAAGCAAAAACTGAAAATTTCTTTACCCTCAACGCACCTAAAACTGCAGATTCAAGGTT
>JBCDHL010000065.1:0-7686 GCA_038750095.1 Chlamydiota bacterium | reverse complement strand
CAACGACAACATTAGGCAATACAGCTTTTGCACTATTCAAAGTTACTTTTGGATCAGTTTTCGTATCAACGAGAGAGGCATAAACGTAAGGCGACTCTACTGATGACGCATTTTGAAGCCCCAAAACGAATCCATTCATTGCATCTTGTCCTAGCGTAGATTGCTCCCCTTCAAGATCTAACAAGACAGCAAGGTGAATGGGTGTTTGATCTCCTTTTCTGAAAACTTCATCTTCGTTATCTGAACAACTGTTAAAGATGAGCACAACTGTAAGTAGTGCCACACCGAAAACAAACTTTCTCAAAACTTGCATGATATGTCCTCGAACTTCTAAACCGTAGTTATACCAAACCTGTTTCAAAATCCGTAAATTTGAATCACGTTCATGATAACATCCACTTCGTTATAGATACCATTTGATGTAAAAATATTCTATATATATATTCAGCGTTCGATGCATCAATGTCATAAAAAGGCCCCGTAATGATCAAAAAAGTTCTCTTCTCAATTTTAGTAATATTCTCAGTTGCGTACTTACACTCTCAAGAAAATCCAGAGAGTAGTCTAGGGCAGTCCCCGGGTGAAAATATTCTCTTTTTTGGAGATCAGGAAGAGTCCTCCGAAGAGACAAGTAAATGTTGTTGGGATGATTGTGCGGAAGTGACCCTTTCCCTCACATATAGTAGTAAGTATGTTTGGAGAGGATTAAACCTTGTCGATGAATCCGTATTACAACCTGAGTTTTCTGCTTCTAAATGTGGATTCAATTTAGCTGTCTGGGGGAACATGGATGCGACAAATGTCAATGGCCATTCCTGGGAATACAGTGAAATCAACGTTATCTTTGACTATTCCAATACACTTGACTGTTGCCGATTCAACTTGAATTATTCCATAGGAGCAATCCACTATATTTTTCCATCACTTTGTGATCCTAGTACCTGGGAGTTCTTTTTAGGCCTTGAATTAGACACATGCCTCAATCCCGCCGTTGTCGTTTACTATGATATCGATGAAGTAAAAGGGTGGTACATGACGTATGGCATCAGTCATCTGTGGGAGAAAATGTTGTGTCCATGCAAAGACTTTGTGGTCGGTCTCAACCTTGCTGCGTCGATAGGATGGGGATCAAGTCGCTATAATGACTTCTATTACTCCTACGACTGTACAAGTTTCTTGGACTTACTTTTTACTGTTTCCCTACCTACAACATGGAGATGTTGGGATATTGAACCCTTCTTCTCGGCATCGTACCTTACGAATAAAAGTATTCGCCACCGTGTGTACCCCGACGCCAACTACTGGGGTGGTATAACTCTTTCACGCACATTTTAGGAAACGTGGTACAGCTCTCCCTTTCATGAAATTATACTCATCGTAATTAAAAATTTGGAGTTTTGGGTATGGTTCAAAAACGTCCACTTTTGGGTAACAATAAAGTACACGAAACTATACAGTTGATACACGTTTTACATTAGCGAGCAGATCGCGCGTTAGCGCTTTGGTGTAAAGAAAGGGATTGTTTTTTTAATTGAGACAGAAAGGAACCTAATGGAAGGATTCATTAAAACAAGCGCAAAACCAGCATTGACCATAGAGCTAGGCTGTATTATCATGTTGATTGTCGCTAGGCTCTTCGAAGGATTTATCTCCCCAGTTTCTATCTCCTACCTGTGGTAGATCGTATTTTCCGTTGCGTTAATAATAGTAATGTGGGGAATCTATTTTTTCTTAGGGGCATACCGTAAAAAAACAAATATTGAAATAAGATCCACATAAGATCACTAGAAAAAGCAATGCAGCAAGATAAAAACAGTTACAAAGCCATTATTGTCTTTACACTACCAGCAATTTTCTCAGTAGCATTGGAGCCTATGGCTGAAATGATTGACACCGCTGTTTTGGGACACGCGAACACGATATGGGTCGGAAGCCTAGCAGCCACAAACGCATGCTTGGGTTCATTTGCTTGGCTTTTTAATTTCCTATCCTATGGCGTAACAGCACAAATTGCACAAAGTTTTGGAGCCGGTAACAAAAAGGCTATCGGCACACACATCCTCACTGCATTACTGATGGCTTTAGTCATTGGACTCGCTGTTGGATCACTTTTACTGATCTTCGGAAAACAGCTACTTGGTACATTAATAGGGGCTAGTGATGAGCTTTTAATTGAATCACAAGCATACTACTCTATCAGAGTTATAGGCTACCCACTTACGATTCTTTCGATTTGCTTAATTGGAATATTAAGGGGTCTAGAGAAGATCATCCTCACCATGAAAATCGTCTTAACAACGACCATTATTAATGCCGTAGGAACTTACCTAGCAGTCTTTCATTTTGGGTGGGGTATTAAAGGAGCTGCTTGGGCTACTGTTCTTTCATTTTTGGTTGGTGACTCTATATCAATATATTGGATTTGGAAAAATCACCTAGAGCTAGGCTTGGGAGATAAATGGAAGGTTGACTGGAATGATGTGACCGATCTTGGTAACGACGGGATTAATTTAGCAGGAAGAACAGGAGCATTAACCCTCTCTTTTTTTATTTTAACAGCTCTCGCTACTCGCCTAGGAACAACTGTTGTTGCCGCCTATCAAGTAGCCTTGCAAGCTTGGTTATTGGCGGCCTATTGCATAGATGGCCTAGCGATTGCTGCAACAAGCCTTGGGGGACAGCTTTTAGGAAAAGGAGATCTTATCTCCCACCGTAAATTGTCGCAACGACTTGTTCATTTAGGTCTTTGGGTTGGAGGTTCTTTCTTTCTCTTTTACTGGTATGCAGAAGCTTGGGTCCAGGGCCTATTTACTAATAGACCAGAAATTATAGCTCTTCTTGGAACTATCTGGTTTTGGCTAGCAGCAAGCCAACCTATCAATGCTATCGCTTATGTCTATGATGGTATTCTTTTTGGCGCAAAAAAATTCGCATTCCTTAGAAGACGTATGGCTGAAGGGTTCTTCTTTGTCTTTCTGCCCCTCGTAATTTGGGGATTTCTGATAGCTGAGACTTTATTGGGCCTATGGATCGCATTGATAGGATTAAATACCTATCGCATGATCTCAGGCTGGTGGGGCTGTAGATCACTTAAATTATAGCCAAAAAAGTTGAAGATTTCGAATTTTGGTAAGGATAATCCCCTTATCAAAATAGGGGCATTGTATTGACCATATCATTTATAGCGATCTAAGGAAATGTGGCAATGTCAGAGTAAGCTTCCATCCCATTCTCTCCAATAAAGTTTGACAAAATTTTAAATATTTGGTTCTTTTAGTCTATACCAAATTAACTTCAAGAATCGGGATTTTGAAATACGTTTGGGACAAACCTAACCATCTAATTACTTGGTATTTATGGAATCTGTCACCCCTGTCATACAGATATTCAGCATCTTGCTCGGATTCCTTTTACTTGCCGCAATCACACAGTCAGCATGCAAAATAATAAAAGTCCCCTACGCTGTAGCTCTCGTGTTGCTGGGAATAATAATTACTAATACTTCTATATGGTTCTTTCCAGGGCAAGAATATCCTTTTCCAGGAAAAATTGCTGATAATTTAAAGTCAGACTTTATTATTTACATCTGCCTTCCAACTCTTATTTACGCCTCTGCATTCAGCTTGGATACACGCCTCCTAATGAAAATTATTCTTCCAGTTCATGTACTCGCAATACCTGGTCTACTACTCTCCACCGCTGTTATTGGACTTATTGTCTCTTCATTCACTTCAATTCCATTAGTTCCGGCCCTGCTTTTGGGAGTTATTTTAAGCGCTACAGATCCGGTTGCTGTTGTTTCCTTGTTTCATCAGATTGGGGCACCGAAAAAGCTAACCACTCTAGTTGAAGGTGAAAGTCTCTTTAATGATGCCACGACTTTAGTAACAGCTAAAATTTTGTTCGGGTTTGTGGTCGCGGGCGTTTTCACAAGCCAGGAAATTTTTCATGGTGTGAATGCCTTTTTTGTGGAGTTCTTCGGAGGGATCCTTGTCGGAGCGATCGTTGCTTTACTATTCGGCTATATTCTGGGAAAAGTGGAGGGTAACCCAGATATTGAGCTGACTCTTACTACGATTATTGCTTATGCTTCATTTATGATAGCACAAGTCGGGCTTCATTGTAGCGGTGTTATGGCCACTGCGACTGCAGGTTTAGTGATGAGCGGTTGGGGGCGAACGAAGATATCGCCTTCAGTTTCGGAATACCTTAATGCCATTTGGAAATTCTTAGCTCACATCGCAAACACCTATGTATTTCTTTTTGTAGGTCTTAGTATTTATTTAGGACCAATTAGAGATGCTATTATCCCTCTTATTGTAGTGATTATTGCGATGCTTTTTTCCCGATTTTTAGCTATATTTGGACTGATTCCGCTCATCAACATTTTACCTGGCATAAAGCCCATCGATATTAAATCCAGAATGATCATTTATTGGGGAGGATTAAGAGGCGCGATTGCACTAGCTATCGTTTTGAGTTTGGGTCCCTTTCCACAAAAGGAGTTATTCATCACATTGGTTACAGGCGCAGTTTTATTTACTTTGGTAGTTAAAGGGCTGACCATTAAACAGCTAATGCACCTACTTCGTTTGGATGTTCCACCTCTTCAGGATAAATTGGCAATGGCGCAAGCTAAACTCTCAGCAAAAAAACATGTTGTAAATTCCATTCCCCAATTAATGAAGGGGGGGCTTTTTTCAGGAAGCGTTGTTGCCGATCTTAAAGATAACTGCCAAGCTGGAGTGAGTGAAGCTCGTGCACAGATCGTCTCTATAGAACAGGAATTGACCGAGCAGGACGAAAAAAGCTTTTTCTTTTTAGAATGTATTGGTATCGAGAAGAAAGTTTATACAAATTTATTTACAAAAAATTTGATAAGTGAAAACTGTTATCGCTACTTATCATACCTGCTTACGTTAGATTCAGATGCAATCAGGTATGATGGTGAATTTGATTTTAATATTGACGGTCGACAACGCAAGTCACTTATTCATAAGCTTAGTAACACCAAAATCAGAAATATTTTTCCTTTTAATTTGTTTGTAAATCATATTCAAAATCAAATTATTCCAAAGAGTTTTGAGAAAAATTGGGCACAGCACCAAGCAGCCTTGATGGTCTTAAAACACATAGAGAATTTCGCTAATCAAAATCCGGAAAAAGTTGTAGTATTCTACAAGGCTTATAGTTTTTACAACTCACTTAAGTCCGAAACACAAAGTACTATAGATAATATCGCACAAGACTTTCCTGTGTTAACAACCGAAATGCAAAAACTGCTAGCAAGAAAACTTGAAATTCATTCCGAACTCGAGGAGTTGAATGTTCAGAGTGAATCAGGATCTATTCCGGGGGAGGTTGTAAAGCACCTAAAAAAATCGCTTGAATTAGAGATAATACAACTTGGAAAACAGCGAATCAAAAAAATCTCTCTCTCTCGGAAAGAACTTCTATCAAAAGTTCCTTTTTTCAAGGACATTCCAGAAAAAGAATTGGGCTCATTTTTGAATATTCTGAAATCTAGAGTCTATGATCAAGGAGATGCTGTAATACACCAAGGGGATACCGGAGATTCACTGTTTATGATAATGAGCGGAGTTGTTAGAGTCATTCATCACGAAAAAGAGGTTGCAACGCTTTTAGCAGGTGATTTTTTCGGAGAAATGGCTCTTCTTCATCATGAACCGAGAACCGCTACCATAATTTGTAAAACTCCTTGTGTGATCTATGAATTAAAGAGTAAAACATTTAGAGAGGCGATCAAAGATCATCCATCGATTCAGAATGCTGTAGAAAAAGTAGATAAAGAAAGGCGTGCCAAGCTAGAGAATTTGTAACTATACTCCTTCCGTTTAAAAGAGACCACAAGGTACTAATTCAATCGCGGGAGCTTTGAGTTTATACTGAATGAAATTGGAAATTACACTTGATAGTCAGAGATTTTTACTTCTGACGAAGTGTGGAGATCGCAGGTAACTTAGACAAGTTACCAAGATTGAACACAAAGTCAGAGGCAAAAAGAATGACTATCAAGCGTAATTTCCAATTTCATTCAGTATAAATAGTTGGCGATCTACTGTTTAGTAAATGAAATCCAACCATTGGTTTGATTATCAAAATCTATAAAAAATTGAGGTACTTCTTTCAAACAGAGAGCAGAAGTTGGTACTGAGTAAGTAAGCGCTTGTTCTAAAGTTAAAGATTGGTATCGAATCGTTGTAGAAACAGTACAATTGACAGTGTTTGTTTTTTTAGCGTTCTTCATTACAATTTTTATTGTGACTGCTTCGAGCTGATCTCCACTAGGCGAATACACTTTAACTTCATCCAAAGGTTGAAACTGAACGCTACACCCCAACCCATTTTTTATTTTCCAATGGTGATACGTACGATCGAATTTAAGTTGCTCATGAATGAACATATCAAGCCACATTGATTTATCTCCATAGAACAATTTGTAATCGATAAGTTCTTCCTGATCGATGGTATACTCCATATTTGTTCGAGCATCGGTTGGATGGAGAGGAGCTACATAAATTGCAGAAATGACTAATAGAAAGTGAAGAATAATTTTTGTCATTTGCGTTTCCTTTTAAATTTAATGGTTTGGATTAGAAATACATTTAAAATTAACGTCATGAGGACTAAATTTCAATTAAAAAAATAAGGCTTCTTTCTGGAGACTTCAGCAAAGCTGTTCAGGGGAAAAAGGGACAAAAACGACCTTAGGTTTTATAGTGGTTATAGTAGTCCCATTTGTCCTTTTGGTCCCTTAAATTTACAGTATTGAGTGAAAATTTGCTGGATAACTATATCTAGTCCTGCTTTTTTAAACTAAATACAGCCAGTTTTCCGTTCGGAATTGTACACTGAAATTTAGCCCCCTCAATAACCTTTTCGACAGTAACCTCTTTACCTCCGTTATTGAATAAGTGGAGATATTGAAAATTTGGATTCAATGACTCGTCAGGACTCTCACGTCCACTAAAAGGTAAGACCCAAATTTTAGCATCACCATTACACACGATTGGTTCCAAGTTTTTATTCTTTTGACACCATGACATAAACTCCTGCTCCCACCCCAATGTCGTTGGAGCACCGTACATCAGCTGCCATTGGTGTATTTTTTTTACCTTAGGCTCATTTTCTTCCTCTGATGGATTGAAAAAAAGCGAAAAGGGATCTTCGGGTTTGAGTTCCAAAGTTTCAATCACTTTAACAGGATCCAGTCGATGTTCGACGTTTCCTTCAAAAAAGTGATGCTTACCAATGAGATGTGGCAATAAGCTACCAAATTTTATTGATTTCCCAATCGAAAGGTTCTTTATTTCTACATCAAAATTTCCCTCTCCACATGCCCCTTCAACGGGAGCAAAAGGACTTGCATTCATATCATCAACTGGAGAGAAAGGACAGAATTGACTACAATTATATGCTCCTTCAATAGTCACTTCAAATTTACCGTCAATTATTTTTTTGCCAAGTGGTTTAGTAGCTTCTATGAGTTCTAGTAGACGATTGGATATGGTATGATAACTCACTTTTCTTTGTTTTAGTATCTCCATATCTTCGTTACAACAATCCAAAAGATTTTGATCCTTTGCTAGAAATCCAGATAATGAAGAACAGCCCCAATTAGACTGTGCGGTAATACCCTGAGGATAAAATCGAGGTAGTATTTTT
>JBCDHL010000064.1:0-7699 GCA_038750095.1 Chlamydiota bacterium | reverse complement strand
CTTTAGAGGCGGCTCGAGAAATAGATCCTGATTGTCAAATTGGACAGTTTATCGATATCATCGTAACCCCTAAAGATTTCGGACGCATCGCAGCACAGAAGGCAAAGCAGATCATCACCAGAAAACTCCGGAGTGCAGAACGCGATGTGATCTACGAAGAATACAGGCACCGCATCAACGAACTTGTTTCTGGTACTGTTAAGCGCTTTGTAAAAGGGTCTAACTTGATCATCGATCTTGGTAAAGTCGAAGCAATTATGCCAAAAAGAGAATACCCAAGAATTGAACAGTATAATATCGGCGACCGTGTATACGCGCTCCTTCTTACAGTAAATGATACGGAAAATGGTGGTGCTGAAGTTGTCTTATCAAGAAGTAGCCCAGAGTTTGTCAAACAACTGATTATCCAAGAAGTACCTGAAATCGCTGATGGCATTGTCACAGTTGAAAAACTCGTTAGAGAGGCAGGTTACCGTACAAAACTTTGTGTTAACTCAACTGATCCAAAAGTTGATCCAGTGGGTGCATGTGTAGGGATGCGTGGCCTTCGCGTTAAAAACGTTGTCAGAGAACTTCATAACGAAAAAATCGATATTATCCCTTATTCGGACGACCCACTAGACCTTCTTCAGAGTGCTCTTTCGCCAATTGAAATCAGAAAGTTCAATATTTCTGAAGATGATAACACAATTTCTATCGTCATCGATGACGATGACTTTGCTGCCGTTATCGGTAAAAAAGGAATGAACGCACGACTCAATAGCCAGCTACTTGGCTATGCCCTGGAAGTACAGAGAATGCGTGACTATAAACTACAAATGACTCTTCAGCGTAGTGAACTTGCCGATTCTGATGATCCTACTCTCGATGAACCTCTTGAGGAGATTGAAGGGATCAACAAGCTCATTTTCGAACACCTAGCTGAAAAGTACAGTACTACTAGGGATCTCTTAAAATCAACACCTGAAGAAATAGCAGAGATTCCAGGAATAAGCCTTGATATGGCCGATTTTATTTTAGAGCAAATCCGAAAACAGAGGACATAACATTTTGGCAAAAAACTTAAAACTGAACATCAAAAACACACAAATCGCGAAAGCTCTAAACCTTGACGATGTAAAAGGCAAACTTGCTCAGAAAAAAGCTGGTAGTGAGAAAAAAACTACCAAAGCAAAAAAGTCCAAAGAGCCCAAAAAAACTAAGCCTGTTGAGGAAGTAAAAGAAGAAGAGAGCAAAGAGGAAGCACCTCGCATTAAAGCCCGCTCCAAGTCTGTTTTTGCTGAGTCAGAAAAGACACAAGAAGAAACACCTGAAGAAACAGAAACTTTGGTGGCAGAAGAGAGCGAAGAGGTTATCAAAGAAACCGTTGAATCCGAAAAACCTGAAGATGAGACAACCCCAACTTTCGAAAGCTCAGAGCCTGAGCCGACCTTCGAAGAATCAGAACCGCAATCAACACTTCAAGAACCACCTCATGAAGAAGCGGAAGATGAACCAGATCAGCAGGAAGAGGCTGAATCTCAGTCTACTCATGAGAAAACACCTCCAACTGAAACTATGGTTGAAGAGCAATCCGGCAAGAAACCACCACAACATAAATCTATCAAGCTTGGACCTACAGGACGACATATTAATGACATCCTTCCTCCCAAACCCAAGAAGAAGAAAGAGCCTGCGAAAGTAGAAGGTAAGCAAACCAAGGAAGTTGGTAAAGCTAAACCAGAGACTAAACAAGAACAGTCCCAGCCCAAAGCTCAAGATGAGGGATACAAGAAGAAGCCGGACCATAAATCAGGTAAATTTAAAGAGTTTCGCGATGTAAAACCAGCTCGTCGTCAGCAAGAGTCGCGATTCGATGCGAGAGATCGTCATGGACTACGCTCTACTGATGAAGGCGGACAGCGCTGGCGTAAAAAGCGTGCTAAACCACAAAAAATTCAAGAAGAAATTATCACAATCAGACCATCGAGTCTCAAAGTTCGTTTACCGATCAGTATCAAAGACCTTGCTTCTGAAATGAAACTCAAGGCTTCCCAACTGATAGAGAAACTATTCCTCCAAGGGGCTATCTATACACTGAATGACTCTCTGGATGACGAAACAACGATACAATTATTGGGTCACGAGTTCCAGTGTGAGATCAGTATTGACACTTCAGAAGAAGAGCGCATTCGCATAACCGATAAGACCATCAAAGAGGAAATCGATGAAAGTGATTCTTCAGAGTTAGAACCTCGTGCACCTGTAGCTGCATTCATGGGCCATGTAGACCATGGAAAGACAAGTCTCATCGATGCAATTAGAGAAAGTAATCGAGTTGCTGGTGAAGCTGGAGCCATTACCCAGCATATTGGAGCATTCAAATGCCACACAGCTATCGGTGATATCGCGATTCTCGACACTCCTGGCCACGAAGCTTTCTCAGAAATGCGTGCACGCGGTGCTGACGTAACTGACATCGTGGTGCTAGTAGTTGCCGGTGACGAAGGACTGATGCCGCAAACTGATGAAGCAATCCAACACGCAAAAGCTGCTGGTGTCACAATCATTGTGGCCATCAACAAATGTGATAAACCGGGTTTCGACCAGGAAAAAGTTTACCGTCAGCTTGCAGATCACGAACTTTTACCTGAACCTTGGGGTGGTCAAACCATCACAGTAAACTGTTCTGCCGTTACTGGTGAAGGCATTACAGAACTTCTTGAAATGCTCGCATTACAGGCTGAAGTTTTGGAATTAAAAGCAAATCCAAGTAAGCGTGCACGTGGTGCAGTTCTTGAGTCTGAAATGCATAAAGGTATGGGTGCAACAACAACAGTACTTGTCCAAAATGGAACACTACATCATGGCGATGCACTTGTATTTGATGAATTTTGGGGTCGTGTAAAAACGTTGCGTGACGAGCATGGGAAAAACATCAAGTTAGCAGGACCATCAACACCCGTTGAAATCACTGGTTTATCAGGTTTGCCCTCAGCGGGCCAAGAATTCATAGTCGTTTCTAGTGAAAAAGAAGCTCGCGAAATTGCTGGTGCAAGGGCAGAGAAACTTCAGACACAGCAACAACAGCGTCGTCCTGTCTCCATTGAAAGCCTAATGACTGACTCAGCCGAATCTGCAACGAAAAAAGTTCTGAACGTCATCCTACGTGCTGACGTACAAGGATCTTTAGAAGCTCTGAAGGTCGCCTTAATGAAGATTGAGTCGGATAAAGTTGACCTCAACATCATATTTAATGGAGTTGGTGAGATCTCTGAATCAGACGTTCAGCTAGCAGCTGCATCGAAAGCTGTCATCATCGGATTCCACACACAGGTTGAGAGCCATGCAGAGCCGTTGATCAAACAGTATGGAGTAAAGATTAAACTTCACGACATCATTTACCACGCCATTGGCTCGACTAAAGAGATGATGGAGGGAACACTCGATCGTCTTGCTAAAGAAGTTGATAAGGGTTCTGCAGAAGTCAAAGCAACATTCAAGTCTTCGCAACATGGAATTATTGCTGGTTGCCTTGTCCTTGATGGAACAATCAGCCGAAACAACCACGTACGCATTATTCGTGACGAGGAGAAAATCTGGATAGGACCAATTAACTCCTTAAAACGTCATAAAGATGATGTAAAAGATGTATCGAAAGGATTCGAATGCGGTATCCTACTAAGCACAAATGATATCCAAGAAGGTGATATCATTCAAGCCTATGAAGTCACTTATATAAAACAAGAACTATAATAAATACTTTATGAATAGAACAGATAGACTTAACTCTTTGTTGAAAGAGGTAATTACTGAGGTTATTGGTAGAGACGTAAAAAATCCACTTGTTTGTGAATTTACGACTGTAGCACGTGTAGACATCAGCAAGGACTTGAGACATGCCAAGGTATATGTGAGCATCATTGGATCTGATGAACAGAAAGAAGAAACTCTTGCAGCATTACAATCCGCAGCAGGATTTATCGCTGTAAAATCTTCTAAAAAAGTCGTCATGCGCCATTTTCCGGAGCTTACTTTTCGACTTGATGACAGTGTTGATAAACATATCAAGATCCAAGAACTTCTTACAGAAATCAAGGAAGAACGAGATTCCAGAAATCCGGAAGGAACCAAAGAATGAGCCAAGAATCGAAAGAAGGGATTCTTTTAGTTAATAAACCCGTAGGAAAAACAGCATTTAGCCTTGTTGGTCGCCTACGTAAACTTCTTAATATAAAGAAAATTGGTCATGCTGGCACATTAGACCCCTTTGCGACCGGCGTCATGGTTATGCTGATCGGCAGGAAATACACAAAACTCTCCGATATGTTTCTCAATGAAGACAAAGAGTATGTTGCTGAGCTACGACTCGGACTCACAACTGAGACTTTCGATACTGAGGGATCTGTAACTGGAGAATCTGATTATGTACCTTCTATAGAAGAAGTTGAGAAAGTCATTTCTAAATTTCAAGGAGACATCGAGCAAATTCCTCCGATGTTTTCCGCCAAAAAAGTTGATGGCAAAAAACTTTACGAACTAGCCCGAAAAGGACAAACCGTAGAGAGAAAGCCCATAAAAGTTTTTGTTGAGACCCATCTAATGCGCTATGAATACCCAGTTTTGAGTATTCACGTAACTTGTAGCAAAGGGACGTATATCCGTACAATTGCTGACGATATGGGACGCTTGTTGGGCTGTGGCGCTCACCTGACCAATCTAGAGAGAACACGTAGTGGTCGTTATCGCGTCAATGAGTGCATCGAAGGCGACAAGCTCTTTGACGGTGAAGTTTCAACTGATGAACTCATAGATAACATCCAGCCCTTATTTTCTTAGAGAATCCGAGATTTTAATGTAGCCTAATTAAAGGACAAAAATACTCTAATGGGCTGAAGAAACTTTTCCAATCCTTACGCCCTTTAGGCCGTTTTCGTTCCTTAAGTTAACGGTAATGGTTGAAATTTACATGTTAATGAGTTGACGCATTCTGTAAGAAAAGACTATGATGCCCTATATGGAGACTGTTTTTACTTTTAACGACATCACGAAATGCAGTGAGATTCCCGTAGTCCTCACAATAGGTATGTATGACGGTGTCCACCTTGGACATCAGAAAGTCCTGAGTGAAGCAAAGAAAATTGCTCTGACTAAGGGAGCGATCCTACTTGCGATCACCTTCTCAAACCACCCCACGGAAATACTACATCCAGGGATAGTTCGTGAGCCGATATACCCAGTCGACCTCAAGTGTGAATACCTTGCTCAGTCAGGCGTCGACCTCGTTCTACTAACTCCTTTTACCGAAGATTTCGCCAAGCAAACTGCCGAAGAATTTTTAACTTTTGTTGATGAGCATCAATCATTTTCAGATATTGTGTTAGGTTACGATGCCACCTTTGGAAGTGATCAAGAAAATAACCGCCAACATGTTCTTCAAGCTGCAAACAAATTTCATGCTGATGTACACTATATCAGCGCTCTATCAATAGATGAACAACCAGTTTCGAGCAGACGTATTCGCGAGCTATTAAAAGAGAATGACATTCTCGCTGCTGAAAAACTTCTTGGCAGACGATTTTCTGTATCTCAAACTTGATTCAAGACTAGGTATCCCCCATCAGCCATATGGCTCCTTGAAACTTTAGATAGTACTTATAGGTAAAAGTATGTTTGCATCTTTTCTCACAAACAAGTCATTTTCAAAACCAAATTTTGAGTCACGATCGGTATAGTCAAAATGTACAGAGGGTTGCTATTGCAAAACAACCCAACTGCATCTCAATATCTACTAGAAGTAGACTAAATATTATTCGATGAATTACGTAGAATGAACTAACATCCACTTTCCATTTTTAAAGTCTATTGAAAGGCGCATTGAATTCTCTGTCGAGTCAGAATTTTTTGACATTTCGACTTTGAAGTCGTAATTTTCGCTAACAATTCCACCTGGTGTTAAAACGAATTTTGCACGTAAGTCTTTAAGATCTATATCCTCTATATTTTGATCTAAAATTTGATACGGTTTTCCATTCTTCTTTGAGACGATGCTTGCAACCTGTCGTTCAACTTGTAATTGATAATAACCATCACCGTCATCTTGTCTCAGTTGTTTTGCTTGTTCATAGGCTTCTATAGATGCAAGAACAGGTGCTACTGGTTCTGTTACAACATCTGGTTCGTGAGAAATTCTATCAGCAGAATAAATCCTTCCGTTCAAAAAATATTTTGATACCCATATTAGTGGCGTAAATTCCTTTCTATCAGACTTATTTTCTTTTTCTTCTTTTGCATCGATACCTATGATTACTTCCATATCATAAACACTATGCTTTTCCGCAATACTCCGAAACTCTTTAAGAGCAGAACGACTTAAACTAACTATAATTGGAAGAAGTTCCAGCTGCTTTTGAAATTCTCTCCCTTTTAGTGAACGCTGCATAGTTTCTTTAGGTCTTGAATTTTTTTCTAAATATGTGCGAATTATATCGGAAAATTCAGGTAAGGTAAATTTATGAATTTTATCTGATTGATTAAGGACATGAGACATAAATGATTCTACATTCCAACATTCGCCATCTACAAGATTAGCTTTGTGAATGTGTCCAGGCTCTGTTACCCAAAGAACTTCCACTTTTTTCTCATCATCTTCTTGCAGCCAAAGATACCCAGGTTCTAGCTCATTTACAATCGACCAATGATAATTTGTAGGTCCAGCTGAATTAAGCTTTCTCCATATGTTAACATCGAAAGTGTTAGGTAGAAGTTCTCGAACTCTACAAAAATCCTCTTCTTTTAAAAACGTAAGAAGGTTTTCTTTATATTTCTCGATTAAAATAGATGGTAGAGAGCTAGTGCTTCTGTTACAACTACCATTTAGAATAGATTGATCCTCTTCCCTATGTTTCTCATGATCAACTTCTTTCATATAATATCCTATTGATCCAATACCTAAAAGAGATAAGAGTAACCAACTAGAACTTTTAGAAATTTTACTCTGATCTGATCCTACAGTAACTTGAGAAAAGGCCCTGTTTTGTAGAGAAGTTTTGAATCTTGGCGCAGAAATAATATGAGAAGATTGTTGTGAATGGTTATCAAAAAAAATAGATCCAGAAGCAGAAAGTATCGACCTCTGCCTATTGTTATGAAGGAGTGAGGTAACGGATAATGCGGGTAAAAATAAAGTCTTTGTATTCGTAAAAAAAGAGGTTCCAGCTAATCTCAACATAAATTATTCTCCATTATTATAGGGATCGTATTTCAAAAATTAGGCTTTTTCTTTGGAAAAAATCAAATTTTGAAACACGATCGGTATAAGTTATTCGGTATTATCAATTTCAAATATTCATTAATGTTAGCTCGATAACTCTATCAGAATAGTATTTCCCTGTAAACACCCAAATTTTCATAGACCACCGGTATAAATTTTATCACACTCTTCTTTAGTTCATTCCAGCCGCCTAGTTTCCTAAATTTTTCGATAGCATCCAACCATTAGATTTTGATATAAACCTCAAAAAATACATATTCACCTATGGAGAATCTAGACATGGCTATCTACACCTTTGAACTCCCCGACGCAAAAAAAATAGAAATTGAAAAAGAGCCTCTAAGAACTCTCACCGAAAAAGAACTTACTGAAATAGAAGAAAAAGTGTCCTTGTATACTAAAAAGTATCCTCTCTTCACTGGCGAGAAACGTAAAATTCAAGAAACT
>JBCDHL010000063.1:0-7762 GCA_038750095.1 Chlamydiota bacterium | reverse complement strand
AAAAGAGGAGGAAAAAGAAAGTTTGGATTATGATTCAGATGTAGATTTTGAGGAATATGAGCCATGCTATGATAGTGAAGATATTTTTGAAGAATTGGATGGTGGGGGGTACTCTTCCTAGAGGCTCTTCAAAAAATTTAAGGGTTTGCCGATTTTCCAGATTATTTTAGGTGCTTTTCGATTCATTTTGCTTATGGTCGAGCTATGTATGATTTCTTGGCAAGGTTCAAATCAGGTTAAGATTTTTTACCCAACAACAGCCGTAATACGGCTTTTGTTGAGTAAAAAGGCAACTCCAGACTGTGGCGGTAGCCACACAAAGGAGAAAAGCCCCGTGTGAAGCGAGCGAAGCTCGGGGGTAACAATGTACCAAATCAAAAGCTGCGGTAGCAGCGAAAGAGACGTCGTATTAATCAGGTGATCTTGCACAAAATATCCGACTTTAATGAAAAAACGAAATAGATCAGCTAGCATATTTAACTCGACTTTGCTTCTCTCAGTATCTTCGCCCAGAAAATGTACAAAGTCGAGTTTAAGTATTAATACTAAAACTCCTTCTCTTTAGCTGCTACCGCAGCTTTTGATTTGGTACATTGTTAACCCCGAGCTTCGCTCGTTCGTACCTCGCTCGCTTCACACGGGGCTTTTCTCCTTTGTGTGGCTACCGCCACATTGTGGAGTTACCTTTTTAACCAACGACAACCATAATACGACTGTTGTTGGTAAAAAGTGTTATCCTGTTTTGAATCACGATCGTTATAATACACAAACAAACTGGAAATGTGGATTTAACTTCTTGATGACACCCCATGAAGTGTGTTTTGCAAGTCTGTAAGCATTTGTTCTGTTGCTTCTTGTGTGGGTAGATGGGCGTAACTACTCGGATATAGAGGTTTACAGAACGTAAGAGTGATTTTCCCTCCAACTCTAGGGAGTATATTTCCACGAGGCCATACTTCATGTGCTCCATGAATGAACATGGGTGTGATAGGCACATTACTTTTAAAAGATAGGTTAACTACGCCTTTTTTAAGCGGAAGGAGTGCGCCATCCTCACTTCGAGTGCCTTCAGGAAAGAGAACAACAGTTTGGTTATCGTTTAGTAATTTGCGAGCTTGTGCTAAGGCACGTAGTCCTTCAGCTCCTGGGCCAATGGGATGTGCATTTAATTTTTTTAGCACGTAAGCGAAAAGCTTGTTTTGAAATAATGATTTTCGTGCAAAAAAGTGCAAGTGACTTGGATAGGCTAAGCTTACTAAGGGAGGATCAAGGAATGAGGCGTGGTTAGGTGCGACGATACTAGCTGTATCGGGTAGGTCGTCGAATCCTCTGATTTCTAACGTGTAGAAGCTCCTAAGAAGTATATTAAATAAGTTTGAAAGTATATGATAGAGCATAGTTGCCGCTCTTGTTTAAATTGAATATATTATTTAGCAGAGTAGGGTTTTGTATCCTTATATTCTAAGATTTTGGTAATGATATCTTCAATAGATAACTCTGTTGTGTCGATGACAAGAGCGTCTTCAGCTTGTTTGAGAGGAGAAACTTCTCGTGTTGAATCTTGATGGTCACGTTTATTAATGTCACTGATTGTCTGTTCAAGTGTAAGCTCTTTAAAATCCTCAGGATATTTTTTCTTCAATTCTTCATAACGCCGTTTAGCTCGAATAACGGGATCGCCTTTCAGAAAAATTTTTACGTCGGCTTCGGGAAAAACGACGGTACCCATATCTCTACCCTCAAAAACAGCATTGATCCCTTTGGAATATTCTCTTTGAAGGTCTACAAGTTTTTCTCGCACTTCTTCGATCGCTGAAATTTGAGATACTTTAGAGGTAACTTCTTTTCCTCGAATGATATCAGTGACATCTTCATCATTTACGTAGTAGCTTTTTTTTCCATGTCGGATTTTGATATCAAACTTAAAAGAATTGAGATGATCGATGATAGCGGTCACATCTGAAGGAGAGATTTCATGTTTGAGCACAGAATACGCTAAACAACGATACATTGCTCCTGTGTCTACGTAAATGAAACCGATCTCTTGAGCCAATTTTTTTGCGATCGTACTCTTTCCTGTTGCAATCGGTCCGTCTATGGTAATAATCATTTTTCGACCTCGTTGATCCTTTGTTTAGTAGTTGATCTTAAGGAAAAAATAGATAAATGGACAGGTAAAAATGATTGAGTCGACCATATCTAAGATTCCTCCAAGGCCTGGTAGGTGGCTGCTATCTTTGACTCCAACATCTCTTTTAAGTAGGGACTCAGCAAGGTCTCCAAATTGGGCGAGCATACTGATGGCACAGGCAACCCAAATGCTCTGGAAGTAAGTAATACCAATTGGAGGCTTGTCAAAAAAATAATTAACAATGAAAAAGAAAAGAATACTTGACGAAAGAGCTGTTACTAAACCTCCTGCAGAACCCTCCCATGTTTTTTTCGGACTGATGTAGGGAACCATTTTCGTTTGACCAAATCTTTTTCCGATAAAATATGCGCCCGTATCCGTAATTTTTGTGATAAGAACCAAATAAAATAACCACCAGCGACCATCTTGAAGGTGACTGCTGGGAAAAAAATAGGTGATGTTCAAAACGAGAGATAGAGGGACTGTGAGGTAAATGATTCCAAATAAAGTAATGGCAATATTATTAAATGGATCACTTCCTTTCGAAAAATAATAAATAAAAGTAGCGATAAGAGTCATCCATAGAACAATCTCAGGAAGAAGTTCTAATGATGGGTAGGTAATCCCGATATAATCAGAAAAGACAAAAGCAATTGAGGCTAGAACGCCAAGTTTGGTTAGGGGGGTAAATCCCTTTCCATGGGCAATGTGATAGTATTCCCACTGTGCAAAGCAAATAATAGTGGCGGTCAGTAAAACGAAGATCGGACGAAAAAGTGGGTCTTGTGAAAAGCTGATAGAAAAGAGTATGATTATCATTATAAACAACCCTAGTATTAAGCGTTGTTTCAAGTTGCTCATTTTTTTTAAAAACATATTTTTCCTCGGTGCTAATTACCTAGACGTCTTTCTCTTACTTGGTATTCTACGATAGCGTCTAATAAATGTTTAGGTTTGAAGTCTGGCCACAAAACATCAGTTACATAGAGTTCACTGTAGGAAAGTTGCCATATCAAAAAGTTGCTGATTCTCTGCTCTCCGCTAGTTCGGATCATCAGTTCGGGATCTCCCCATTGTGATGTATCTAAGCATTGACCAACTATTTCTTCCGTGATCGCATTTATAGTAAGTACCCCTTTTTCCACTTTCTCCGCGATGGTTTTGAGGGCACGAGTGATTTCATTTCTACTACCGTAATTGATTGCCAGGACCAGGGTGACGTCAGAGCAGTGAGCTGTTGCTTTTTTCGTTTCATTGATGGTGTGTTTCAAGGAGGGGGAGAGTTTAGATTCGCAACCTATGGTTTCTAAACAGATGCCTTCTTCGATCATTTTATCTTTTTGTGCAATTAAGTAGCTCTCAATTAACCACATTAGGGCATCCACCTCTTCTGGCGAACGGTGCCAATTCTCTGTCGAGAACGTGTAGAAAGTAATGACTTTAATACCGATTTCTTTAGCTGCCTTGACTGTGTCAATAATAATATCGGCACCATGTTTGTGGCCATCTTCGTGATTGGAGTTTTGTTTCTCAGCCCAGCGTCTGTTCCCATCAGGTATGATAGCGATGTGTTTCGGGATGAGTGCTGGGGTGAGTTGATCCAGTTGTTCTTGAGTAAAAAATTCGAGTTTTTTTCGAGGGAATGCGATCAAACTAGGGGATACTTCACTGACTGTAGAATGGCTCATTTAAGTACTCCCTCCTTTTGGAATATGTCAAGTAAAGTGATTGTTCGTTCACGTTCAGGACCAAAAGAGAGAATACTTACTGGGATACCACAAAGTTCTTCAATTCTTTCAATATAGCGTTTTGCGTTGATAGGCAGGTCGTTTATTGAGCTCATATTTGCCGTAGACGCTTCCCAACCCTGGAGAGATTCGTAAATAGGTTTCACTTTACTAAGCTCTTCTGCTAGGTAAGGAAAACTATTGTGAATTTCTCCTTCAATTTCATACCCTGTACAAATGTTGATAGTTTCCAGATTGTCGAGAATATCGAGCTTTGTTAGTGCTAGTGACTGTAATCCATTCAAATTGACAGCAGTTTTTGCAAGGACAGCATCGAACCAACCGACACGCCTTTGTCTACCTGTCGTTGTTCCATATTCTCGAGCAGACTTGTGCTCAATAAAAACATTTTCATCGATAACTTCTGATGGTAGGGGACCATTGCCGACCCTTGTGGTGTATGCTTTAATGACACCAATGGTATGATCGATATGGCTCGGCCCCACACCGGACCCAACAGCGATACCTCCTGCCAAAGTACTCGATGAAGTGACGAATGGGTAGGTACCTAAAGTGCTGTCGAGAAAGGTTCCTTGAGCACCTTCAAAAAGAATATTTTCATTGTTGGCAATGGCATCATGGACCATCTGTTCTACAGGAGCAACATAGGTTGAAAGGTACTCTCCATATTGCTCATATTCGCTTATTAGAGGCTCAAGCTCTAAAGGTTGGTGACTGTAAAGTTTTTGTAATTCTTCATTTTTTAAGGAGAGAACGCTTTTCAATATCTTCGAGAAGAGGTCTTTTCTGATCAACTCTCCAATTCTTATCCCTAACCTGTTTGCTTTATCAACGTAGCAAGGGCCGATTCCCCTTCCAGTTGTTCCTATACGTCTTTCACCTTTCTTGTCTTCCAATAGCTTATCAAGGATGCAGTGGTAAGGGAAAATGACATGCGCCGCTGGTGATATCCATAAGCGGCCTTCTGTAGCTACCCCGCGTTGGTTGAGCCCTTTGATTTCTTCGATTAATACTTTGGGGTCGACGACGGTTCCTGCCCCTATATAGCAAATAGTATGTGGGTGTAAGATGCCGGAGGGGACGAGATGCAGTTTAAACTCTTCTTCACAGATTTTGATGGTATGTCCCGCATTGTTACCTCCCTGCGCTCGAATAATGTGTTGTGCATTATTTGTCAAAAGGTCGATTATTTTTCCTTTACCTTCATCACCCCATTGGGTTCCTACGACGATTACACTAGGCATAAATCTTTTCTGGTCCTTGAGTTGTATTGTCTCAATACTTATTGTGATTCAAAATTTCGGATTTTGGCTTTGAGAAAGCCTCGTATCTGGAAGGTTGTAAGTCGATCAATATTGTCTCATATTGATCGACTTACGATCTTTCAGGTACGAGAGTGTTCTCTTTGCTGAAAATCAAATTTTGAAACACGATTGGTATTAGCCAAGCAAATGCTACCATAAGAAAGCTTCTCTGTGAAGTTTTATTCTTCAGCCTTCAGAACTTCCATAAAGGCATTTTGCGGGATGTTCACTTTACCAATTTCTTTCATCCGCTTCTTTCCTTTCTTCTGTTTTTCCCATAGCTTACGCTTTCGAGAGATGTCACCGCCGTAACACTTAGCCGTCACATTTTTTGCCAATGCGCTAATTGTTTCTCGGGCGATGATTTTCCCTCCAATAGCGGCTTGGATCGGGACTTTAAATAGCTGCCTTGGAATTACCTCTTTCAGTTTTGCACAAATAGCTCTTCCTTTCGACTCTGCTTTTGTTCGGTGGACTAGGCATGAAAAAGCATCAACAGGCTCATCGTTCACGCGGATTTCTAGTTTAATGATGTCGCTGATGCTGTATTCATCAAACTCGTAATCGAAGGAGCCATATCCCTTAGTGACGGATTTTAACTTGTCGTTAAAATCTGTGATGATTTCATTGAGTGGAAATTTATAACTCAATAGGAGTCGCTTAGCATCCATTGTTTCCGTTTTGATAAGTTCGCCACGCTTTTCTTTTCCGAGACTCATGACAGCACCTAAGTAGTCGTTGGGTACCATGATATGAGAGATCACCCATGGTTCCTCAATCCATTCAATGTGCGTAGGGTCTGGGTATAATGCAGGACTTTCAATTTCTTTGAAAGTTCCATCTTTGAACATAATTTTGTAGATGACGCTCGGTGCAGTAGAGATGATGTCAAGATCGAACTCACGCTGTAATCGCTCGAAAGTAATTTCAAGGTGCAATAACCCTAGAAAACCACAGCGAAACCCAAAACCTAAGGCCATGCTACTTTCTTGTTCCACATGTAAAGCTGAGTCATTCAGTTTGAGCTTTTCTAAAGCATCTCTCAAGACTTCGAAGTCAGAAGAATCGACAGGGTAAATTCCAGCGAAAACAACCGGTGTGATATTTTTAAAGCCTGGAAGAGGTTCGCTGGCAGGGTGTTTGTGAAGGGTGATTGTATCTCCGATTTTTACGTCGGAAGTATTTTTTATGTTGCCAATTAGGTAGCCAACTTCACCAGGTTTCAAGGAATCTACAGGCTGCTCTTCAGGGGAGAATACTCCTACTTCTAGGACATCGTAAGTCTTATTCGTGGCCATCATTTTGATTAAGGATTTTTTTTTGATTTCACCGCTTATCACTCTGATATAGACCATGACTCCACGGTAAGTATCGTAGTGGGAGTCAAAGACTAAGGCTCTTAATGTGTCATCTTCTGGTTCTTTCGGAGGAGGGAAATCCGTTACAATACATTCAAGTATTTCATTGATACCTTGCCCCGTTTTTGCTGAACAGCTAACAGCTTTAGAGGCGTCTAGCCCAATAACTTCTTCGATCTGGCGCTTGGCCTCTTCTGTATCCGCAGCAGGTAAGTCTATTTTGTTGAGTATCGGGACGATTTCTAGATCACGCTCAATTGCGAGATGGACGTTTGCCATGGTTTGAGCCTGGACCCCTTGAGCAGCATCTACGATCAACAAAGCTCCTTCACATGCTGATAGAGAGCGAGAGACTTCATAGGTAAAGTCGACGTGACCGGGAGTGTCGATAAAATTGACCTGGTAAACCTCGCCATCATTTGCAGTATAATACATTGTAACCGGGTGAGCTTTGATAGTAATACCTCGCTCACGTTCAAGTTCCATGTCATCTAGGAGCTGCTCTTGCATTTCGCGTTTTGAAACAGTGTTTGTTAGTTCGAGAAGACGATCTGCAATCGTCGATTTTCCGTGGTCGATATGAGCAATAATAGAAAAATTTCTAATTTTATTTATGTGGTATTTGAACATGCAGGTAATTCCTTAATAACTATCGTATTATAAAATAAACCAAAGAGGAATATTTTTAAAGGTCAAATTCTAATCATTCTCAGAATCACTGCTCGTTTTTTTAAACTCTATATTATCTACCTGTCCACCTAAATAATCTTCAAACTGTTCAAATGATTGTGCAAATGATTCGGAAACTTCACAAAATTGAGTGATTGTGCTCTCATCTGGAGTCACACTATTTTTTCGTATAAAACGTTCGATCTCTTCATCGGTTTGTAGTTCTCCAAGCTCGCTTGGTGTGAAATTTTCCAATTCCCCAGCAATAAGGAGGACTTGAGCTCTCTGTTTCAAAAGGGTGATGATATCATGGTTTAGGAAGCCGGGAAGTTCTGCTCGGATTTTATCAACAACTTCGTTGATGGCATCCTCTGTCATTTTTAACATGATCTCTCTGGCTTCTTTACAGAACTCAATCTTCGCGATTTTCCATGACTTCCACTCATATTGCTTGGAGTCTGTAATCATTTTCCTTGTCGGATTATGTGTGATGAATGTGTTGGCATTGTCAATTTTTCGCAAATCGCTAAAGTGTAATTTATCACCTTTTTT
>JBCDHL010000062.1:0-7775 GCA_038750095.1 Chlamydiota bacterium | reverse complement strand
TTGATAGTCATTCTTTTTGCCTCTGACTTTGTGTTCGATCTTGGTAACTTGTCTAAGTTACCTGCGATCTCCACACTTCGTCAGAAGTAAAAATCTCTGACTATCAAGCGTAATTTCCAAATTTCATTGAGTATAATTAGGTATCAATTGATCCAGTAAGTTAGAATTTTTAAAGGAAATAAGTAATTTTTATGGATTAATGCAATTGGCATAACCGATCACGTGTGATCGGGCCAATTGCTATGAGTTCGGGGACAACATTTAGGGTTCCATAGATTCCTAGAAATGCATCGACTGTCGAGGGACTTGTAAAAATAATTTTCTTAAACTGCTCAAGGTCAGGTGCATTAGCAAGATCTGTATCGACAGGTAGGGTATCGTAAACGACCACATCTTTTACATGTAATTTCTTTTTTAGAAAATAGTCGCTTAGGACATTTCTCGATAATGCCGAGTGCGGCCATAGTATAGATGCCTCACCCAGCTCCAAACATTCGAGTACCTCAAGGATACCCTCAGCTTGTTCGCGTTGTGCTATGTGGTCTACTGAAAATCCACAACTTTCCATCTCTTTTGCCGTCGCTTTTCCTACCGCGATACCGACCTTTCCTTCTCGTTGGCAGTCGAAATGGCTGCAGTAGCTATCAACTGCCTTAACAGCACTCTTGCTGGTTAGCACTAAATGAGTGTAGGCTTCCCAATCGCTCATCATTTTAATAATTGAGGGGGTTTCTACAGGAAAGGTTTTGATGTGAATGACAGGGAAATGGACGATACCTTCTTCATCCTTAGGAGGATTGAGTCCGAGGTACAAGGTCTTTCCAGCCATCTGTTAACCTATCGACAGTCGATGCAAGAAAATAAGGTGCGCATTTCTTCGTCATCAGAACGGGAGGTGACTGCCAACTGTCCCTGCCCAGGAACAGTTGCTCCGGGAAGAATCACGCGATTGAGGTGAGTGAGCTGTAAGCGTATTAAAGCTGCTTCAGCGATAACGACACCATCGGCTTCTCCAGTTTGGAGTTTTTCTAACCTTTTTTCAATCGTTCCTCTAAGGTCGATGAAGGAGAGGTCGTCCCTCATTGAGTTGACCATTTCTTCACGACGTTCTGATGAGGTGGCGATACGTGCTCCTTTTTCTAGCGTCTCTAGATTTTCTCCTTCGCGTAGTACCAGAGCGTCTGAAGGGTCGATACCACTAGTAACTGCGATGACACATAGACCTTCCGCTAAAGGATCGGGTAGATCCTTCGCTGAATGTATTGCTATTCTACACCTGCAATCAAGAACCATTCGGTCGAGTTCGGCGGTAAAAAAATTGCTCTTCCCAAGTGACCGCAGCGAGGTCATCTGATCACGATCACCAACTGTCTTGACATATTCCGGAGCGAATTCTATGTAGGGATGCGTCTGTTTTAGTTCATTGTAGACCTCACCTAACTGAACCCTAGACAGCGGTGATGTGCGGGCGCCAACATTAAGAATAACTAGTTCACTAGATAAGGGCATTAACAGCCTCCTCTACAAATTCTACTCCTACAACTTCAATTTTCTCTCTTAACTCTTGCGGGATGCTGCGGATATTGCGTTTTGGAACAATGCAGCGGGAAAATCCCATTTGCACAGACTCTTTGATGCGGCTTTCCATGCGGGAGACAGAACGAATCTCGCCACCCAAGCCGACCTCGCCGATGATGACGACTTCAGGATCGATATAGCGATTTTTTAAAGAAGAAGCTACAGCCATGAGCACGCCAAGGTCGATGCCTGGTTCTAAAACACGTAAACCACCCGCGATGGAGACGAAGACATCGCATCGAAACAGCTGGTACTTCATCCGTTTTTCTAAGACAGCGAGAAGGAGGGCTAAGCGATTTTGGTCGATACCCGCACACCTCCTTGATGGTGTTGTAAATGCGGTTTCTGTTACCAATGCCTGCGCTTCGATGAGCAGAGTACGTGATCCCTCTAACGTCGGTATGATGACAGAGCCGATACTTCGTTTTGTTCGTTCTTCAAGAAAAATTTGTGAAGGATTGGGCACCTCGGCTAGACCTCCTTGTTGCATGCAGAACACCCCAATCTCATCAGTCGGACCGAAACGGTTTTTCACAACACGGATCATACGGTAATTTTGCTGTTTGTCACCTTCAAAATAGAGGACAGTGTCAACCAGGTGCTCGAGAATTCTTGGTCCAGCCAACTCACCGGCTTTTGTGACGTGACCAATGATGAACGTTGTGATTCCACGTCCTTTAGCGAGGTGCATGAATTCTGTTGCGGTTTCACGAACCTGTGATACCGATCCGGGAGCAGACGATAGTTCACTCTTATAGACGATTTGGATGGAGTCGACGATCAGTATATCGGGGTTTAGCTGCTCAACCTGCTTGTGGATCATTGAGAAATTTGTTTCGCTAAGCAGCAGTAGATTGTCCGTTGCAATCCCTAACCGTTTCGCACGCATCGACGTCTGTTCTACGGACTCCTCTCCACAGACGTAAAGAACCAGTAGCCCTTGCTTTGCCAAGACGTTAGATAGTTGCAACATCAGAGTGGATTTCCCGATCCCAGGGTCCCCGCCGATGAGCGCAAATGATCCGGGCACGACCCCTCCGCCCATTAACCGATCGAATTCCGACACATGCGTTTTCAAGCGTGGCGCCTCCTCCAAAGAGACCTCTTTCAAACGCACAGGTTTAGCGCTTTCTACATTTTGTGCCTCGAAGCGTTTGGCTTTGTCGGTTAACTCAACCTCTTCATGCATCGTATTCCACTGACTACATTGAGGACATTGCCCGACCCATTTCAGCTGTTTGTGGCCACATTCGGAGCAGTACCAGACGCTTTTTTGTTTCGTGACCATCTATTTGCTACCCTTCAATCGACTCTTCAAGAGGAGGAAGGCAACTCATCGCATTTTCTGCAGCACCTTGCTGAGCCTCTTTTTTCGATGAACCAGTCCCAACACCCAGCTGTTCTTCGTTGACAATTACAGCAATGGTAAAGGTTTTGCTGTGGTCTGGGCCGCTCTGGTCGATTACTTCGTAGACTGGGGTGATATGATATTTCTTCTGGCAGTAGTCTTGAAGCATCGCCTTCCAGTTGCTCAATGGGGTTTTCAAGATCTCATTGATCTCATGTGTGAAGTTTTTAAACAGAAAAGCAGCAGCTGCGTCTATGCCACCATCGAGGAAAATTGCCCCAATGATTCCTTCGAAAAGGTCGGCAAGTATCGAGTCTCTTCCCCTGCCATCATTCATACGCTCACCCTTTCCTAAAAGGACATATTTTTCGACGTCGAGTTTTTGTACATATAACATGCAAGAACTAGCTTCTACAAGGCGCGATCTCAAGTAAGAAAGTTCACCTTCTGGGGTCGTAGGTAAATACTTATATAAGTATTCGGCAATTAGCAGTCCTAAGACAGAGTCACCAAGAAACTCTAATCGTTCATTATGCTCACGAACCTCGCGATTTTCATTGACATACGAACGATGAATAAAGGCAAGCGCAAGTAAACTACGATCTTTAAAATCATAACCGAGCTTGGCCTCGATTTCTTTGGCATTATGGATGAGTTGGTCGATATTATTCATAAATGAGGAGTTTAAAGAAGGGAGCCCTTTCTGTAAAGGTCGTCAATTATAGAAAGGGGAATAATCAGGAAGAAATCAAGAATTAGGTGTAGTATTTATTGAATCATATCACCATTCTATGCCAAAATAGCTGGACTCAGGCTCAAAATAACAAGGTTGTCATGAAATTTAGCTTAGCAAAAGAACATTTACACTTTTACCAACAACATGGATATGTAGAGTTTGAGGGGATCATCAAGATTCAGAAGTTGCAACAGATTCTTTATGCGATTCGTAAAGAACATTTTGAGTCTAATGAACAGCATTACGAGAAACATCATGATCTTTGGCGAAGCTCTCATGAAATCAAAAAGAGTCTTTTCCACAGAGATATCGCCTCTATTGTTGCCGACCTTAATGGGGTAAAACCGCTACGAGTGGGGTTCGATCAGCTGATTCCCAAAGGATTTGAACATGAAAAGCCCCTATCTCTAAATGAAATGGGTAGCATCCAAGGGATTGCTGGCGGTTACCTCCTCTGTCTTCAAGATTGTCCCGGTGGTGATATAATACAGCCGGATCTTGTCGAAGGTGAAAGGTTGGTAATGGCTCCTTTTTCGACCGAAGCGGGTAATATGCTTTTCATCGATCCTGACATCGCCATTGACTTCTCCCTTATGCCATGTGACCATTTGCTTATTTCTTTTGCCGGTCCCAAAGCGATCTATTGTCACAACGCAAGTGATCCTCACAATCATGAGTTTAAAAAATATAGTTATAGTTTTGGTGATAAGATTTCAGAAAGTGAGCTACCTACTGTATTGCGGGAATTTAATCTCTAAAAAAAATCTTGTCAATTTTTATTCAACAAAGATGCCTCTTGTAGAAATCTGGTTAATCCTTTAAAATGGGCAATGGTTTTAATAAAATTACAAAGGATCAAGTATGGGTTTATTTTCCCGCAATAAACCGAAGATAAAAATACAAACTTCTAAAAAAGATGGGTTTAGTGGTTGGCTTAAATGCACAAGCTGTAGCGAACTCATCCATACCAACGAACTCGAAAAAAACTTCTACTGTTGTCCGAAATGTGAGTACCATTATCGTCTGACCGTGGGCGAAAGACTCAAGCTCATCACCGACAACGGCTCTTTTGAAGCCATGTTTAACCACCTCGAGTCAAAAGATACTCTCAATTTCGTCGATTCCGAACCCTATCCAGAAAGACTCCAAAAAGCAAAAGAGAAAACAGGCCGTAACGAAGCGATCGTCGTCGGCACAGCAAATATTAGAGGCAATCCATGTGCTTTGGGGGTCATGGACTTTAATTTCATGGGAGGATCCATGGGATCTGTCGTTGGGGAGAGGCTTACCCTTCTCATCGAACTAGCCCTTGAAAAACGGCTTCCACTCGTCATCGTCTCTACATCTGGCGGAGCTCGAATGCAAGAGTCGATATTTTCACTCATGCAAATGGCCAAAACTTCTGCAGCATTGGCAAAACTAGACGAAGCGAAACTCCCCTTCATCTCTATCCTCACTAATCCCACAACGGGAGGGGTCACCGCATCTTTTGCATCACTGGGCGATGTCATCATTGCTGAACCCGGGGCACTCATCTGCTTCGCAGGGCCTCGTGTCATCGAGCAAACCATCGGCCAAAAGCTGCCACCAGGAGCACAAAAGTCTGAATTTCTCTTGAAACACGGCATGATTGATTGTATTGTAAGACGACATGAATTGAAGGAAAAACTTGCAGATTTCATTGAATTCCTTACGAACAGTGGCGAAAGAGAGCAAGCTTCGATAACAGATAATCACCAATAAAGGAAACGCATGCTACAAAAAGAGATTGAAATACCGACAACTTCCGATAGTAACGAACAGATTCCCCATTACGGATCCGAAGGCGCTGCCGGTGCAGACGTCCGCGCCGATATCGACAGCGATCTTGCAATACCTGCAGGAGAATCGGTTCTAGTCCCTACAGGTTTACGCTTTGAGATCCCTGAAGGTTACGAGATACAAGTGCGTCCGCGCAGTGGTCTCGCATTCAAACATCAAGTCACGGTTCTCAATACACCGGGAACTATCGATCACGACTATCGTGGAGAGCTTAAAGTGATCCTCATTAATCATGGAAAAGAGACTTTTAACATCACCCCAGGAATGCGCATCGCGCAGCTTATCGTCGCTCCCGTCACTCGTGCCCGATTTGTCCGCTGCGCAGAGCTAGCGACAACTGAGCGCGGTCACGGTGGATTTGGCAGCACAGGCACGCACTAGTTGGTAACACAGAGGAAAGCATTACACGACGATGAATAAAATAGCGCAATATCTAGATCCTGAACTCATCGCTTTCATAGATGTTAGCACACGTGACGAAGCCCTTAATACCCTCGTTGAGATAGCACAAGAACAACAAAAAATCAGTGACAAAGCTGAATTTTATGGCGCTATTATTGATCGCGAGAAAATTGTCTCGACAGGAATAGGGATGGCCGTCGCCATTCCTCATGCCAAACTTGCGAGCTACGATGATTTTTTTATCTCCATCGGAATATTATCAAAAGGTGTTGACTGGAACACCATCGACGGTTCACCGGTCCGTATCGTTTTCATGATTGGTGGTCCCGATGATAAGCAGACGGAGTATTTACAGATCCTTTCTGGAATTACATCAGCCGTCAAAGATGAAGATCGAAGAAAAAAAATTATTAACGCCGGAACCGCGCAGGAGGTTCTGGATCTCCTCTCGGAAGATTAACAAAGGAGCAGGGTTATGGACTTAACCATTAAAGATGTTGCAGGTCTGCTAAACGTATCGGAAGCAACCATCAATCAATGGATTGTTGAAGGGAGCATCCCCTGTTATCGCGTATCCGATCAGTATCGGTTCAGTCGCATTGAAATTGAAGACTGGGTATTGAGTAAGCAATCCGGTGATTCGCCATTCAACAAAGGTCACGAAGAGGTCGAATCAGGTGGAAGTCAGCAGTTCTCGCTTTTTCGATCTATCCATAAAGGAGGAGTTCTCCATGAAGTTCCGGGGGATAATAAAGAAGAGGTTATCCGTAATGCTATGAAGGTGATTGCCAAAGATCTGAATCTCGATCACGACGTGCTATCCGAAATGCTGATTGACAGAGAAAATCTACAGCCGACGGCGTTAGGTCAAGGTATTGGATTACCCCATACAAGAGACTCATTCCTTAATGCTAAGCATGACCGCGTTATTGTTTGCTTTCCTGAAAAGCCCATAGAAGATTACGGTTCTCTTGACGGTGAATCCGTTCATACCCTCTTTTTCTTGTTTGCCTGTAATGATAAGCGCCACCTTCACCTCTTGGCGAAGATTGCGCATTTAGCCAATAAGAGTGAGACATTGGAACTACTGAAGGCTAAGCCTAACAAAGTGAAGCTTCTTGGGTATGTCAAAGATTGGGAGAGCCAGATAGGCAAGGTTCTATTTCGGACCGAGAAGTAAAACTTCTCGGAACAAGATTTTAACAGCTGTGGTTTATAGGATCTCAAGCACTACCACGTTTACGTGCAGTTCTTTACCAGCAATTGGTGGGTTGGCATCTAACTTGAAATGTGTATCATTGATAGCTTCAATAGTCACTTCCATCTCATCTCCACCAGGCATGCTAAGGACAAGGTTGTCACCAACCTCATAATCGCGATCATCAGGTAGTGCTTCGCGCTCGATGTCAAAAAGGAGGTCTGCGCGATGGGGGATACCCTCTTCTACTGAAACGACGAAATCTTTGTTCTCACCAGCACTCATACCTATAATGGCGCTCTCGATTGCCGGTAACATCTGCCCCTGGCCTAGAACAATCTCGAGGCCTCCCTGATGCTGTTCTCCAGTTGTGAACTCATGTCCTTCGGGAGTCTTTCCTTTGATATTTACTTTTACTTTACTGCCGGCTTCAACTTGGGCCATGGCTCACTCCTTAACTTGCGGTTATATACTTCACTATAGGGAGGCGGGGTTATTAGATCTAGACTAATTTCTGTTGCCTCGTCCTAGGGTTCTGTGACTCGCAAGCTCGTATTCTGTCATGGTCCTGCCATTTTTTCTATTGATTCATTGGCGAATATGATTTCTATGGTTTGTTTTTCTGTCGCTCTTCAGTAGCTCTATGCTCTTGTGTACTGGTTCCTGGTGGTGAAGGGGCGAGCTTGCGAGCC
>JBCDHL010000061.1:0-7871 GCA_038750095.1 Chlamydiota bacterium | reverse complement strand
TTCTGAAGCTGCGTTATCGAGTGAAAGTTAAAGGTTTAGAAGATCTTAATCAGGAAACCCTCAACAAACCCGGTGGGATACTGTTTCTTCCAAATCACCCAGCAATTCTAGTTGACCCGGCCATTGTTACAATTTCTATCTGGAAAAAATTTGTAATTCGCCCAATTGCTATTGATTATGTGTATGACACCCCAGTAGTCAACAAGTTGATGTTGATGCTAAATGCGTTAAGAGTTCCCAACTTCGACCTTTCATGTAACTCTTTGAAAGTTAAAAAACTAGAGGAAGAGTTTAATGAAATTATTAACGGGTTAAAAGTTAATGATAATTTTTTAATTTACCCTGCAGGTCAATTAAAAAATTCGAACAAAGAAGTGGTAGGGGGGCACTCTGGTGTCTATCGCGTTCTAAAAGCAAACCCAAATGTTAATGTTGTTTTAGTTAGAGTAAAAGGGCTATATGGGAGTATTTTTTCTAGATATTATGAAGGGAAGACCCCAGATGTCATGCCAGCACTTTGGTGGTGCTTTAAAGAGGTCATTAAAAACTTTATTTTCTTTACTCCTAAAAGAGATGTGACAGTAGAATTTCAATTAGCTCCTGATGATCTTCCGATAGAAAACTCATCTCGTCTAGAATTTAACCGCTACCTCGAGAATTGGTACAACCAACCAGATGGTCTAACGAAACAGGAAGGAGAACAGCCAGGAGATTCTACAGTTCTTATTTCTTACAGCATCTGGGGTGATAAATTTCCCCCCCAAAAAAAGACAGAGATCCTTGAAGAACATTTTGATATTTCGGAAATCCCCATTGATATTCAGAAAAAAGTGATTGAAAAACTATCTCTCATGACAGGCCAGCCAACTTCAGCCTTCCATGCGGATATGCACATCACTAATGAAGTAGGGCTTGATTCACTAGATCTTTCAGAGCTGGGCGTTTTTTTAATGGAAGAGTTTAAAATCGAACATATTCCAGCTACAAAACTCACAACTGTTGGAAAAATCATGGGCGTTGCAGCAGGTCTCATCAAATACACTCCTCCTGTAGTTGATACTAATATCGATTTGAGAAAGTGGAAAGCTGAAAGACCTCGAGAAATTGCTAAGCTTGGTGAAGGTGACACTATTCCCGAAGTGTTTTTAGATATTTGCGATAAATATAGCAAGTATGCTTCTTGTGGGGATTTAGCCACAGGTATAATGACTTACAAAGAGTATAAATTGAGAGCAATACTGATCGCAGATTACATAAAATCATTGCCAGGTGAATATGTTGGTATTTTTCTACCAGCCAGTCTAGGTGCATTCCTATGCATTATTGCTTGTGAGTTAGCTGGAAAAATCCCTCTAACTATCAACTGGACGGTAGGTCCACGACACCTAGAGTCTGTAGTAAAATCTTCGAAAGTAAAAGCTATCCTTAGTTCATGGAAATTTCTTGACAGGTTAGACAATGTCGACTTATCACCTATTCAAGATAAGTTAATCATGCTTGAAGATGTAAGAAAAAACATCTCTTTAAAAGATAAATTAAAAGCTCTTTACCGTTCGAAAATGAGTAATCAAAGTATTCTAAATGTACTGGGCTCAGACAAGGTAAAACCGGAAGATACAGCACTTCTTCTTTTCACTTCAGGAACAGAAAGTGACCCTAAAGGCGTACCGCTATCCCATCGGAATATTTTGAAAAATCTTGAAAGCGGGATTAGTGCTTCGGACCTATTCACTGATGATGTGTTGTACAACATTCTTCCCCCATTTCATTCGTTTGGAGCTAACGTTTGTGGGTTGGCTCCCATACTATCTGGTGTACGTGTTGCATTTTACCCGGATCCTAATGATGGTATAAACCTTGCAAAAGGAATTGAAATTTGGGGTGTCACATTTTTCTGCGGGGCACCAGCATTCCTGATAAAAATGCTAAAAGCTGCGAAAACAGAACAGTTGGATACACTAAGGTTTATTGTTTCAGGTGCAGAAAGTGCTCCCCCTTCGCTCCTAAACTTATTGGAGAGTCATGGTAAATTGGACAAGTTTCTTGAGGGATATGGGATTACGGAGTGTTCACCCATTCTTTCTGCAAACAGGTTAGGAGAAGAAAGAGTAGGTGTCGGACCAGCAGTTCCAGGTGTAGATTTGATGATCGCTGACCAAGAGACATTTACCCCTTTAAAAACTGGAGAAAGGGGGATGATTCTTGCAGCAGGTGAAAACATTTTTTCAGGTTATTTAAACCCCGATATAAAACCACCATTTATCGAAATAGATGGAGTAACCTGGTACAAGACTGGTGACTTAGGCCGACTTGATGAAGCCGGCAACCTCATTATTGATGGGCGCCTTAAAAGGTTCGTGAAAATTGCGGGAGAAATGATTAGTCTTCCTGCAATAGAGGCAGCTCTTAATGATTGGGCATCAGAAAAGGACTGGAAGGCTACTATTAAAAATGAAGAAGAAGAGTACGACGGCCCCTTAACTGCTGTATCTGCTAAGGAGTTTGATGATGAAAAAACTGAGATCTATCTTTTTTCAATGATCAACACAGATACAAAAGAAATTAATACTTATCTAAGGTCATCTGGATTTAGTAATCTTACTAAAATTTCAAAAGTTTTTACAATTCAGAATATTCCCTTACTCGGTTCTGGAAAAATCAATTATCGTTTATTAGAAAACACATATTTGAATCCCCTCAAAAAAAATAATTAAAGGGAGTTATACTGAATGAAATTGGAAATTACGCTTGATAGTCATTCTTTTTGCCTCTGACTTTGTGTTCGATCTTGGTATCTTGTCTATGTTACCTGCGATCTCCAAACTTCGTCAGGAGTAAAAATCTCTGACTATCAAGTATAATTTCCAATTTCATTCAGTATAAGTAATGAACTTACAAAAAAATGAGAAAACGCTGGGACGCGTAGAAGGGAGAGGGGATTTTTGTCCATTATAGAGAAAAGATATTTTCAGAGAGAGTTATGCAACACACCCTTCATAGACTAGAATCTTTCTTTTAGACTCAAAAGAAGTTATACCGATTGTGTTTCAAAGACACCCAAATCTACTAAATAGTCAGCTTGTTTGGTTATAGTCTTGAATTACCATTTCCATAGCTACTTCGTAATCGTGAAGCTCTAGATCCAACCAACGAAAAGCTTTTTCACGCCTAAACCAGGTAAACTGCCTTTTCGCATAATGACGAGAAGCTTTTTTAAACTTTTCCAAAAAAAAGTCGAAATCCGCTTTGGTTTGCTCAGTATCTAGAAAATCCAAAGCTTGACGATACCCGATTGCTTGCGCAGCAGAAGAGTTTTCACGAATCCCCTCTTTGTCCATACGGCGGACTTCATCAAGAAACCCCTTTGCTACCATGTTATCGCAGCGTTTGTTAATTCGCTCGTAAAGTAACTCCTTTGGACGATTCAAAAACCAGCACCGAAAGTCATAATTTTGTGGTTGTCGTCTATCCTTCCACGATAAAGAACTCACTTTTTCCCCAGTCAAACGTAGAATTTCAAGAGCTCTTACAACCTTTTGTTTGTCATTTTTCGTGATAGAAGCAGCATACTCAGGATCAAGGTCTTTAAGTTTGTCAAACATCGCCTCAATGCCAATTTCAGCCAACTCATCTTCAAGGTATTTACGAAGCTCAGGTACTGAAGGGGGGCCACTGGGTGGTCCATAAATAACAGAGTGGATATAAAAACCAGTACCTCCAACGATAATAGGAACTCGATTTCTAGAAAGAATTTGTTTACAACAATGTCTTGCTTCATAGTAGAAATCGACAACATTAAAAGTATCCTTAACATCGCGAATATCGATTAAATAGTGTGGAACAGAGTCTATTTCTGTGGGGGTTATTTTTGCTGTACCGATATCCATTCCACGGTAGACCTGCATAGAATCTGCTGAGATAATCTCGCCACCAATTTTCTTGGCCAAATCGACGGCAAACTCAGACTTACCCGCTGCAGTGGGACCCGCTAAAACAATCACTCTTTGTTTAGGCTCGTAAATATTCTCTAAGAGTTGTTTTTCAGCTTCGATAGCAAAACCAAGAAAAATCCGCTCTATCTCTTCTTTTTCAAGCGTAGTACCGCTAGTCACAATTCATACCTTAGAACTATAAATAAAAAACGTGTTTCTAATTTCATCACTCGAAACACGCTAGGTACAACTAGCCTACTGTGAGTTCGAATTTTCGTAAAGCCTCATCTTCATCTTGAGCAAGGTCAAGTACGTGATCAAAACCTGACATTTTCAATACATCCATCACATTGACATTAACAGAGCAGATGACCAATTTTCCCGATAACGTCTTAAGCCTTTTCGTGGTGGATAAGAGCATCCTCATACCGGCACTACTAAGGTAATCAACATCTTTAAAATCGAGAAGGATATTATGTTCACCGTTGCTAATATTTTCGAGAACTCTTTTTTCAGCTCCCGGGGAAGAGATGGCATCAAGTCTCCCCTTTATTCTGAAAATAGTCACCTTATCTTTCTGGTCTTCTTGTATGTCTACAACACCTTCAATTGCACCCATCAGAATTCTCCTGATTGAATTTCGCATTAAAATTATACATGGACGTGTAAACTACTAAGGAGCAATGCTATACTACCTCCACGCATATCTATACCGATATATAGTATCCTTATAACACGAATAGCTTATATCAACTAGGGCTATTCGCAACCTCCGGTACTTTTTCATGTTGCGGCTTTTTATCAAGAAATTGAACTCTCTCAGCCGCTACTCTAAGCTTACACCTTTTATCCTTACCACCATTTGCATACCAAACATCTAATTGTAAGCGACCTTCAACAAGAACAGAAGAAGATGTTTCAAGAGAATTTACGCATGCTTCTGCTTGCTTTCCCCAAACAACAACATCTACAAAACAGACCTCTTGCTGTTTTTCACCGCTTTGAGTCACAAAATCTCTATTCAGAGCGATTAATAAGTCTGTTACGGCTACACCATTTGGTGTCTTTCTAAGTTCAGGTTTCCTGGTCAATCTGCCAGCTATGTACACTTTGTTGAGTGCTACCATCGTTTCATCCTCTCCCTGGACACGCTAATTTACAAAATTTTGATCCCGTGACATAGTCGTCAAAAATGTCTAATTCCTTGACATACAGGAACTAAATAGGTAATCCTAATTAAATAAACCTTATACTTTTGGTTCTTATTTATAACAATACCAGTAAAAATTTTTTTTACAAGTGTTTTTTTATTCATTGCAATTCTTTTGAAAAACGATCGGTATAATCTAGATTTTAGTCGCAGAAAGAGTGTAAGAATGAAAATAAAAAAGCAGAGCTTGCCTATGCAAACTCTGCCATCTCATTTAATAGAAATTTGAGTGATTGGTACTAACCTTCTACAAGTTCGACTCTCACTTTACGTCCGAGTCTTGCACAAACCATCATTGAAATAGTTCTAATGGCATTGATTGTCGAACCTCTTTTCCCAACAACCTTTCCAACATCTTCAGAATTTACACGGATTTCCACAATCATCCCACGTTCGCCTTCGAAGCATTCAATTTTAACATCGTCTGGATGTTCGACGAGGTTTTTTACGATATATTCAACAAAGTCTTTCATATTTTCCACATATGTTTAGAGTTTAATGGTCTATTTGTATCGATTATGAAATAAAATTTTTCAGCTCGATCGAGTTAGAGTTTCCTTATGACTTAGATGGATTCATCAACCAACTGAGAAGTTGAAGTGTTTGGAGTACTTTCCTTTACCCATGACAGGTATTCATCATACCCACCATTAATTTCCGAGTAGGTAATTTCAGGCACATCATATGTACAGTTTTCAATGATTGACTCCCTAATTGGATGAAAGTGCTCGAGCTGAGTTTTCATCACTACCTTGCACTCTTGAGAGGTCTCCAGTTGATTATTCCACATATAAATGGATTCTACCCAGGGAATAATTTGGGCACAAGCGACTAATCTTTCTTGAACGAGAAACCTGCAGATACGGCGAGCTTCATCAATACTTCCAGTGGTCCATGTAATTTCAATACATTGTGACATAGAGAAAACTCCTATTCCTAGCTACAATTCATATCATATAAGGTGATTACAATTCAACCTTAGACCTACTGCTAGGATAACTTTAGATGGTGGCAAAATTTCACTTTAAACAAGGCTCTTTCCAGTGAATGAAATGTATCTAAACATTTTATTGGAAAGAGTCTTATTTAAAATAAAGGTTTATCACCATTTAAAGTTCCCCCTTAATGTCTATCCTATTCCAAAAAATTAAAGCCGTTCAAATATATACCGCTTCCACTTCAAAGACACCCAAAGATACTAGCTCAGCCTCTGGGCTATGAATTATACTGATCGTGTTCCAAAAACCAAATTTTGAATCACGATCGGTATAGCAGCGCCTGATGATTTAATCTTAGATCGATAACTTCAGGAGTTACTAACATTTTTCGAAGAAGAGAATGATGAAGCAATTGGTAATCTTCTAGACTCTTCATTGTTTTTTCGACAGGCAAACGAATAAATCTCTTTCTAGAATCATCGATTGTTATAACAATTTCTCGACTTCCTAGGCTGGAACTCTTTATTCTTTTCAAATCGACAACTTTTAAATACCCACAATTTTCTTTTTCAAAGAAATCGATTATCTTTTTTGCTAGAGAAAATTCATTACTTTTAACGGAATGCCCCCAGTAGTGTCCTTTTTCCCAAGGTTTAAAAAATGTGGCTCCAAGACGAATAGTCGGTAGGGATTTTGGTGTAAAGAAAGGCCTAAAAGGAATAAGTACTCCATTTTCATCAATGGCTGTATTTGTCAAGTCACCAAGATAGGCAATTGGTATCCTAATCGAATATTCTATAAACAGAGTGCCCGGACTAATCTTGTGTATCGAAGCTTTATTGATTAATGGACTTCTAATGAGCTGCTGTTCTCCCCTTTTGCAGTCGAAAGAAAATAAGTTTGTAGGAGAGTCGACACTTAATCCCAATTGCTCTGCCAAATACTCAGATTGAAGGTACTCATTACTGTGACTTGATTGAACAATCGCGAGCAAATTATACTTACTGTCAGCTTTTTTCTCTTCTTGAGTATAACGATAGTAAAAATAAGCGAAATAAATTGAACCCGATACAAGTAAAATCGAACTCAGTATCCATGTAAGTGCAACGACAATAGAAAGCCTTTTATGCAACACTTTATTTTTCTTAAATTTAATGATACTCATTGAGTGCGTACTTCTCTTCTTAGCTTATTTCTATGCTTGTGTAGTCCAAGTATGATGAGTTTATCGATGAGTGCTTCGAAGGCCAAACCATTGGCTTTGCAAATCGAGGGAAACAAGCTAATCTGTGTAAATCCAGGTATGGGATTCATCTCATTCAGCCAGTAGACACCTTGATCATCTAGAAAGAAATCGACACGCGTTAACCCCTGACACCCTAGAAACAGATAACATTTTCTTGCTAACTGGCAACCTTCTTCAATTTGCTCTTCAGTGAGCTTAGCAGAGGCTGTTGTCGGAAAAGAATTCTCTCCATATTTTGCTGCATAATCGTAAACATTCCCATTGGCAATCACTTCACCTGGAGGAAAAGCATGAGGACAATCGTTTCCGTAAACTGCAAATTCAATTTCACGGCCAGATATTCCCTGTTCAACAATGACTTTCGAGTCATATGTGAATGCCTCGTCGATCATCTCAGCTAATTCGCTCTCTGAAGTAGCCTTAAACAGCCCTACACTTGATCCAAGATGATTACCCTTTACGAAGATGGGAAATGAAAGCTTTGAAAAAATTTCTTCCAAAAACTGACTTCTAGAGGTCTTCCATTCGGTATAAGTAAAAAAGAT
>JBCDHL010000060.1:0-7897 GCA_038750095.1 Chlamydiota bacterium | reverse complement strand
GTTCTTTGGTGGTAATTTCTTTAATTTCGTTTAAGCGATCATTATTAATTTCATTTTTTATAAGAGAAAAACCGTAATCAATTCGCTTGTTTTGTATCTGAATTTTGATCATTGTGAGTAACACTTCATGCCGCTTGCTGTATTCTTTAGGAATTCTCTTTAGGGCTTCTTTTGCTCTATGCAAATCCCACTCACTAGCATCTTTTATTGGAAGACTTTTGAGTAATTGAAAAGCATCTGAAATGTTTCTGAATTTAAGGTGGTTGTAAAAGTCAGGTAGTGCTTGTAGGAATTCTTTAGCTTTATTTACTCTACCCATTTCTAAATAACTCTTAAATAAATCCACGTATTTATGACTAGGTTCAAAGAACATCTTATAATCCTCTTTATCTCGCTCACACTTGAACTCTAAACCTAATGTTATTCGAGGATAATTAATGGCTTGAAACTTTTGAAAGTATTGGAATGCTTTATCAATATCATTTAACAGTTTTAGTTCTTGTAAGTTTGCTTCAAACGTATTGACCTTCATCTCCTTAATCGGATTGTTATCAATTCTTTTATAAAGCTCTACTAACTTACCAATGTCATTGAAAGATTCATAGATCAGGGAGTGCATTTGTCGTTGGAAGGTGAGATTACCTTCTGAAGGAGAGTTTTTTTCGTCAAGAGTAAGATTATCAGTTAGATCACTATCTAGCGTAGTAAGCTTATTAACCAGGCCGCTTCTGAATCTGAAAATAAATAACCTAATACTATCAAGACCCCCAAGGTGGCAAAGATTATTTAAGTGAAGGTTTATCAGGTATCCGATGTATTTTTGTTGGCCTTTTGGCAAGGGTGTAGTTAATTTCTTGGTTACGCTACTTATCTCGGATATTATGACGTCAATCTTGTAATCGTTTACACAATCGTTCCAAGCTTTATTAACTTGAGACACAGCAGCTAAATCATCAAAATCTAAGTGTGAAAATATTTTTTGAGTGATATCTTTTGATAAAGCTTTTTGTTCTGGTAGTTGGAGCTCATAGTGGGTATCTGGTAATATTGGAGTGAATTCACTTTCATCACCTGCTTCAATTTCTGAGTCAGGTCCCATATAGGTTAAAGTAAAATTAATTATATCATCATTATTAACCATGTAATCTCTCGTTTTTTTAATTGGATGTTACCAATTATAATATTATTTTTGAAAAAAAAAGAAGGTTTTTTTATTTTTTTGAGGGGATTGCCAAAGTTATAGTTAATTCTCTATGTAAAACGCTATGCGAACAGAAAAAAAGCAATGGCTTGCTTTAGACCAAAGAGCTAAAGCGCGACCTTCTCGGTAATGTAAAACCTTCATCAGCTGTATAGCTTTACGTATCTTATTATTACCCAAAAATGCACCTTTTTGAAACACGATCGATATAGATTTAGTCCTGTCGGTTGACAATGTAGTGAGAAAGATCGCGAAGGATTGGGCTGGTGATTGGTAGTGAATTGATTCGTTCTTGTGAGGAGTGAAGGAGCGACTGTGCTGTTGCATGGGCCTGTTCTAGTCCCATGAGTGAAACATAGGTAGATTTATTATTAAGGATGTCAGATCCAGCCGTTTTGCCAAGAACCTCTTCAGATTGTGTTACGTCGAGGACATCGTCAATAATCTGAAAAGCTAGCCCGATATCTTCTCCATAAAGTTTCAACATTTCGAGTTGCTTTTCCGAAGCACCAGCGATGATTCCACCGAAAATGACACTTGCGGTGATCATCGCTCCAGTTTTGTTGCGATGGATGCACTGCAATTCTTCAATTTTTACTTGTCGGTTTTCTGCTTCAATGTCCATGACTTGTCCGCCGATCATTCCAAGACCTCCTGCGCTTTGCGAGAGGGTGGTGATTAGCTTCACTTTCTGTTCTTCTGTCAAATGACTATCTGTGGCAATGACTTCAAAAGCATATGTTAGCAAATAGTCGCCTGCGAGGATTGCGTGAGCTTCTGGGTATACTTTATGTAGGGTTGGTTTTCCACGACGTAGGTCGTCGTCATCCATGCATGGAAGGTCGTCATGAATGAGTGAGTAGGTGTGAACCAACTCAAGTGCGCATGCTGCATTGAGTACTAGTTGTGCCTCGCAACCGAATGATTCGGCCGTAGCAATGGCAAGGATGGGTCTTAAGCGTTTACCTCCCGCCATGAGAGAGTATTTGGCTGCACGATAAAGACTGTCTTGTGGCAGTTCCTTCTCCGCTACCAAGGTATCGAGGTGTGTTTGAACGATTCGGCCTTTCTCACTTAGGTAGGTTTTGACATCCATAGCACTATGTCTCCATGGTTGTGAGTGATGGAGACTGTTCTGGAATGCTGTAAAATGTTTTTTTACCAATACTAATATAGTCAAAGCCTGCATCGACCATTTTCTGTGGTACATACTGGTTCCTTCCATCAAAAAAGGCGTGACCATTCATGCGTACTTTTAGATCGGGAAAGTCGAGGAGACGAAATTGTTTCCACTCGGTAACGAGGGCTAGTGCATCAGCTGTATCGGCCGCGTCCCCTTCATCACTCGCCCAGTAAATAGAGGAGTGATCAGGGATCACTTTCTTCGCTTGTTCCATGGCGATGGGGTCGTATAAGCGAACACTTGCCCCAGCATCGAGCAGCTGTTGGATCAATGTCAAAGAGGGAGCTCTTCGCATGTCGTCGGTATCGGGTTTAAATGATAACCCCAGGATGCCGATCACTTTGCCTTTAACTCCATCTCGTTCATTGAAGTAATCAATAATTTTATTGCCCATGAGGAATTTTTGTTTTTCATTCACAGCTTCGATCGCTTGGAGCATTGGATGGGCACAGTCGTTTTCGCGTGCCAGTGCTTGAAGGGCTCGCAAATCTTTTGGGAGACAAGAGCCTCCAAATCCGACGCCTGCATAAATAAACTTGTAACCGATTCGTTGATCAGAACCTATACCGATTCTTACTGTGTCAATATTTGCCCCAACTTTTTCGCAGAGGCCTGCTAACTCATTCATGAGTGAAACCCGTGACGCAAGCATGATATTAGCGGCGTATTTGGTCATTTCTGCTGATGGGATGTCCATGATGATCAGTCGGTCATGGCTCAACATAAAGGGGGCATAGATCTCTTTCATGATCATGCCGACACGTGGGTTGTCGACACCTAAGACGACACGATCAGGCTTCATGCAGTTGGAGATAGCGCATCCTTCTGTGAGGAACTCTGGATTTGAGACGACATCATACTCGATGGTGACACCTCGAGATGAAAGGGTCTCTGCGATGATATCGTGAACCATTGATGCTGTTCCAACAGGTACAGTAGATTTATTGACGATGATCTTGTAGTTGTTCATGTGTGTGGCAAGTTCTTTCGCCACGTTTTTAACGAATAAGAGGTTGGCTTGGCCATCTTGACTCATTGGTGTATGAACGCAGATGAAACAGACATCTGCATCTCGAACGCTCTCATGGTAACTTGAGGTAAAGGTAAGTCTACCGGCATCAACATTTCTTTTGACTAGTTCTTCCAAGCCAGTTTCGTAAAAGGGAATTTTACCTTTTCGAAGTTGTTCGATTTTAGTCTCGTCAATGTCAAGACAGGTGACGTGATGTCCCATTTCTGCCATGCAGCTTCCCGTGACGAGTCCGACATACCCTGCGCCGATGATAAGAAGTTTCATAATTGCTCCATCTCAAGTAATATTTAGCTCTAGCATACTGGAAAATACCAAATTATTAAAGAGATTATAGCGCTGTAAAATTAAAATTCGATACAGGGAGGTGGACAACACGATTGTTTATTGGGCTTCTTGGCACCTAGAGAGAAGTAAAACGCTATACGATGGTCTTCCTCACGGTGTTGGTATGAGAGCTTGAGGTTCCATGCAGATCCAAGATTAGTGATGAGGTCTGTTTGGTATTCGGTGTATGATGGCTCAAATTCTCGATTCCAACCGTGTCGAATTTGGAAGTCAATGGCCCAGTATGGATGAAAGCGGTAGAAGGTATGTAATAGGATTGTATCTCTTCTGTCTGAGAGTTGTGAACGTCGAAGTTCACTTACTGATCTAAAGGAATCCAAAACAAAGTTGTTGTGATCAGCCTTTCGCCAATCATAGGCTCCTCTATGTCTAAACTCTGTGGCTATAGCTAAATTCGCGTTTGCTGTCCAATCTATGCGGTAGTTGAAATGGTCGAGTTGGTTTTCTTGAATATTCCAAGCTGTCGTTAGGGTATGTTTGAGGTCGTTATAAAAGTTAAATGTCGTACTACAATATATCTTTTGAAATGTTTCTGGAATGGTATATGTATCAATAAAAGCATAGGTAAATAAATCAAAATTTAAGTAACGGTGTACGCAGCCACTATCACAACTTTTGAAATAGACGTTGTTGTTAATTCCAAGTCTTAGTGTATTAAGGTAATACCAACCATCTTCGATATCAAAAATAAAGTGATCATCTGGGTTTGTCGACGGAAAGGTATAGTAGTCGTAATCGAGATAGGGTTCTAAGACGTGTTTTTTATCTCCAAAAAAGCGGTACATGTGTGCATTTGCACGCACTCCAAATAGCCCAATAAACAGGTCCTTTGCATCTTTTTCTGGGCTATTTCCATAGTACATTGCTTCAATACCAGTCTCGGAGGTGATATGCACTGGTCCTAGGCAAAAGGGACGATAAAAATTTTGTCGTAGCTCGAAGCGGGTTGAGCTGTAGTCATGGACATTCCTCAAGTCTGTCGCGTAGTCATAGTCAAGAAAACCTGCGCGCACGAGAGTCTCTGAGATTAATCCGGTATTTGCAATCGCGTAGGGGTGAAAACGAAACTCTACAGCGGGAAGTTCCTGTTTAACTGTTTGGAATCCGTTTACTTGAAGTCTTGTTGCAAGGTTAGCGATCCACGACTCTTCTTGGTGCCTAATGAGGAGTTCTGTTCTACCTGCTTCTTCAATTTTAAGGGTCTCATCATAATAGTCTTCAGGCATGTCTTTATCAGAAAGCTTATCCCAAGAGGCTTTGATGTGTGTACGGTCACAGTTCATCGTTTGAAAATACATTCCTTGAAAACGGTAACGGTATCGCTCATCAGGGTCGTTGATGGAAGAGTCTCGAGCGAAATAATTGATCATTTCAAGATGCTGTTTTTTGTCGGGAGATCGATAATGCGTAATAAATCCAAGGCCTGGTCCTCTGTTGAGCCGATATTCGAAACGAAGAAATGTTTTGATATTGTACCAAGAAAACACTTCGTAAATCATCCTTATACGTGGACCTTGCTTTCCACCAAAACGGAATGCGTATCGGATAGGGGAGTCAAAAATCATTTTGAGGTCTGAACTGAATTTCGGAAGCCAGAAAAAAGGAACGTCTAGAATTTTAAACTTGACGTTTTTCGCATTGAGATAGCGTCGACACTTAAGGGTTGTTTCTTTTGAACAGATTGCCCAATCTGGTTGGCAACTGGGAGAAGTTGTAATGAAACCGTTATGGATAATGATGCTCTGATCACTACACAATTCTATTGTGTCACCTGCAAAAAACCATGGATCGACAGAGGTACGACCGTTGATGATTGTCCCTTTTCCTTCCCGGACGTCGTAATCAAGGCTCTGACCAACAAAGACATAGTCCCCAAACTCAACAATCAAGTCGCCTTCAGCTGCAATTGTTTCCTGGTATTCATCACGAGTATAGTTGATGCATCTCGCTTGTATACGGATATTTGGTGCTTTGATGATTCCACCTTCGTCGGTGAATAGGGTTCCGTCGATGTAGGTAGGATTGCGTAAATCGATGTCAATACCATTCTCGATGACTTCATCGAGCTCGAAATCGGAAATAGCTCCTCTTAAGGTATTCGCGTAGAACGTTAATGTGACGACCAAAAAAATAGTAGACAGGGAAAGGTGAATGCTCCTCTTGGGATAGAAACTTGTGAGATAGATAAAAAACATTTTCGCAGCTTAAATCTCGGGTCATATAAAGCTTCAATTATCACCAAAACAATCAATAAAAAGAACTGAAAAATTTTTGTTACAATCTGCTTTGTACATTTTTTGGATGAATTACAATGTTGCGCGTATCAGCAGCCCTGCAAGGACGTATTTGTTATTTTTGTTACCGTCCCGGATTGCTTGCAACAAAATACTAATTCCGCGGTCATCCTGCATTTGCACAAAACTTTCGAAGGATTCAACGAGAAGTCTCGACTCTTCTTCTGGAGTCATTTGATATTGAACTTTAAATGGTCGCTTTTCTAATGGGACCATGGGGCGGAACCTAATTAGGTCTACAGACCGTTTTGATAAAATCCAGTTTTTTAAGTTTTCATAGTACGGACCCTCTTCATTTAATCGATAAAGCGCAAGGTTACAATAGTTTCTTACAAGTGGTGCACCGGCTTTTTGACTATACCTTTTGAGTAAGGCGATTGCTTCAGATGTCTGGATGTTTTCCAAAAGCTTAACGAGCACTGGGACTAGGTCATTTTGTTCAAAATGAAAAATGGCATCTGCCAGAGAAAGAAAGTCGCTATTTGGAAGGTCCGCTGCGAGAATGAGAGCCTCTTCTCGTTTGTTGAGAGAAAGTTCTATGTTGACAGGAGTCTCTTTAAAATTTTGTGTCGCAGAGGGGACTACTTTCCAAGCTTGTAGAGAATTACCGATCGAAGATACAGGTGTAATCGCAAAATCTCTGTTGTCTTTGATTAATATTTCGCAAAGAGGCTTGAGAGCACGCGAATCTTTATGTTGTAACAGAGCAAGGGCGGCGTTGATGCGAGTGTGAATATTCTCATTTTGAGTCAATAGAAATAGTGTCTCTTCAGTATCGGGAATATCAGCCAAAAGGCTGATTGCAAAGACATCTCCATTTCGCGCTTCTTCAATGATAGGGTTTTTCGCTTCTTGTTGACCTAAACTGTACATTGAGCGATTTGCCGATAATCGAACAGGTAATGATTTATTTTTAGCAAGATGACGAAGTTTTGATAGCGAGGCATCATCCCTAAACTCTCCTAATGCAAAAGCACAAGCCTCTTGTTGGGCAACATCATGATGAGATGCAAGCATACGAATGATCGATAGTACTTCATCACGCTCAAATTTCACAGCACTGTTTATTGCTTGGATACGGACCATTGGATTTGGGTTGTTCAACATCTGCTTTAATATACGTATTGAGGTTCCTGTGCCACTAGCAGCAAAAAATTGAGGAAATAGAGGATGCAGAGCGGGAGCGACTTTATACATGAGTGATTCGGTTTGTGCACAGGCGTGAGAATGTTTTATCAGACATAAGTGAAATGCCGCTTCTAATCGAATTGGGAGGAAATCTGAATGGAGTGCAGCTTCAAGGGCTTGGGTGGCATCTTCATTGTGATATTTTGAGAGGAAATTGAGGCTAACTAATTGGTGTTGAGGGGAGGGACAACGTATTCCTTTTTCAAGAATGTGCAGGGTCTTTTCGTTAAGCGAAATTCCAGCCCCAAAAAGGGAGACGAGTTGTACTTCTGGGTTTCTAGAATTGCTTCCAATTTCTAATAGGCTAACACCTATAGATTGTAGAAGTTGATAATCATGTTCTTGAGATTTGTTTGCGAGCTTGCGGTAAATGTCTATGGCCTGGCCGATTTGACCATTTTGAATGAGGAAAAAGAGGTGGTTTGTTTGATTATCAGACTCTACTGGTTCATCGATAAGAAAACTTGGATGAGATGCAGAAATAGAGATGCATAGTATTGTGAATAGTAAAAAAATGCGGATGAATAGCTCTTTCATAATTTTGAATCAAGATCGGTACATAGGCTCATCCTTCAAATGATACCAGAGTTCGATTCCAACTTCGAGCAATAATTTACGGACCGTATTAATCGGAAGCCCCATAACATTGTAAT
>JBCDHL010000059.1:0-7992 GCA_038750095.1 Chlamydiota bacterium | reverse complement strand
TTCGAGTTCAGAACCTTTCATTTTACTGATGACAGAGTATTCCTCTTCGCTTTTGTAGTATTGTGAGATTCTTGATTCCGCGAGGATATACTGTTTGCCGCTATCATGATCTTTCAGTTTGACATATTCAATGTCTGGACCAGCCATCACAGCTAAGTTCGATATAAGCGTCCAAGGTGTCGTTGTCCAGATAAGTAGTGCGGTTTCGGGATCGTCTGCAAGGGTGAAGCCTACCGTGAGAGAAGGGTCATCTACTTCTTGGTAGTTTTCATTTGCTTCGAAATTAGAAAGTGGAGTGCCAAGCTTTGCGGAGAAAGGCATTACTTTGTAACCTTTGTAAACCAGGTCTTTGTCATAAAGTTGTTTGAAAACATTCCAAACCGACTCCATAAAAGATAGGTCCATCGTACGGTAGGTATTCTCAAAATCTACCCAGCGACCCATTCTCTGAACGACTGCTTTCCACTCTTCAGTGTAGCGAAGAACAATTTTTCGGCACTCTTCGTTGAATTTGGCGATGCCATACTCTTCGATAGATTTCGCACCGGAGAGGTTTTCGGCTTTTTCGATTTCATTTTCAACGGGTAGGCCATGGCAATCCCATCCAAAGCGGCGAGGTACGCAGTAGCCTTTCATTGTTTTGTAGCGTGGAACGACATCTTTTATTGTTCCGGCTAGGAGGTGTCCATAGTGGGGGAGTCCAGTTGCAAAGGGAGGGCCGTCGTAGAAGGAGAAGTGCGGATTGTATGCGTGCTTATCAATAGAGCGTTGGAACACGTTATTTCGCTCCCAAAATTCCATGATACGTTTTTCACGGTTGTCAAAAGATTCGTTTTCGATTTCTTCTAGCATCTCTTAGCCTTATAATTTATCTCATTGATCATTAATTGTTGATAGCAATCATAATGGAAGATAGAGTAAAATGTCTATTTTTTTGTATCCAATTACCTGGGGCAATCTTTCGCTGTTCGCGAAGGAAATCATACACATCTTTACTAAATATTAATATTTTAATTTTAAAATAAAATACTATTTCAATGTTTTTTGAGGTGTATTATGAAAAATAATTTGTTTAAGTTTTCGATTCTTTGCGTTTTGGCAACTGCTGCTCTTAGTGGGGAGACATTTACTCCATTCCAGACAGAGAAAGAGATCCAAAAAAATATCAACTTTTTAACTTCTACTAGCGAAAAACATGGGGCTGGGTATATTGGTACTGCTGGAGGTCTTAATAATAAATATCTACCTCTCAGCTATTATAGCACTCCCTCGTACTGGGGAGAATATGTTTGTGATGAACTTGGAAATGACTGCAGAGTCATAGACGTTTTTAATCCTTATGACTACACTTTAGCACCCACTCACGATTCTCCAGGAAGAGAACTTCAGTATGAGAGAGTGAACGTCTCTAACGGTACCGATATCTATGACGCTTCTACTTGGCAAATAGCCCTCGCACTCGCAGGACGAGAAGGGCTCCGTTCTGCCAGAAAATCAGAATCACTATTCGAAATGGTCGAAAATCAGAATCTCCTCCTCCTTTATGGACATGATGGTCAACATCAGTCGGAGAAAATTCCTTTTGGGGCAAATCGTGCAATAACACAAAAAGATGGAACTTACACCTATAACGGTACCAAAATTTCAGAGTCAGAAAAAGCCTACTTTTTTCGGATGGTTAGCAAGCAATGGTTAGCTCAAGATCCTTTCGCAGGGACGGAGTATGCCCAAAACATTACTGTTATGGACCTCCCAGATGATAATCCCCAATACCAAAAAGGTAAGGTAAGTTGGGCGGATTGGAAGCCAATTACTGGAGAAAATGGCTGGGCTTTCTTTCTTGGACCCCTACAAGCTGACTACATTAAATATGTAGAGACTGAGGGGATGCAGTATGTACCCTTCTCTTCTACTTCTATGCAAAATGCTATCCAGATTCTACACGCTTTTCAAGCTCTTCAATCTTCTAAGGGTGGTGTTTATTATGCTGTTAAAGGGTCTCTTGGTAACGTTGGTGATGAAAGTGTAAACCCTTATGAAATTTCCGTCGAAAATAACGCCTCATTGCTTGGTGGATTGTGGGTTTTCCAAGATTTACTAAAACTTTCTCTTGAACAGCAAAAAGATCTGAAAAGAGAAGACAAAATAGAAGTAAGAAAAGCTATCAAATTAATTGATGCAATGATCTATGGGGGAGATACCTCTGAGAATAAAAGAACAGAGGGCATGCTCGCTTTTTTCAAAAATTATGGTTGGGATAAAAATCAAGGGATGTTTTTACAAGGCGGTATTGCTGATGATCCCAATGCTGATTCTGATTGGATTCCGACCTATACTCCAAAAGCTGTGGATGTACAGACTTGGACGATTACCGTGCTGGGACAGCCTATGGTTGACGAGTGGTATGGCTTCGGATCAGCCTTTCGTGCCTGGGAAGCTACCAAAAAGTGGGGAGCATTTTATGGTCCTGAAGGAGAACTTTGGGGGGTTGGATACTCTGAGAGCGATGGGAATGGTACTAACGGGTATTTTGAAGAGGGAATCGTTTCTGCAGAATGGACCATGGGCGCGGTGAACTTGGTAAGGAGCTTAATTGTTCATTATGGCGCAGTAATTGACGATGAAACTGCTTCTTCTGAGACCAGAACGAATGCCATGGAATATGTCCAGAGGTTACGCGAAGATGAGCGTTCCATGGTTGAAAAACTGATGGCACTACGTACTGATCGTTATGGTGAGGAAGAGGTTTTTGAGGGAAATCGACCGACGGATTTCGATAGTCTTATCGTGATGCCAAAAGATAAACTTGCCTTCCTTTATGCAAGTAAGCGTTATTTTATCCCTTTCGGTTGGTTTGCTAACCCAATACCAAGTACCTGCTCAACAAGTTGGGCCTTGATGCTTCATTACAATTACAACCCATTTCAGTTGGGCGGTGGATATATAAATACTCACCCACACTCATTGAAAGATTGATGGGAAATGCATAACTTGTTACAATATAGGTAGATTGTTAATACTACGTCCATATCGATTTTATCGGGGGTGTAATGGTTTCGACTAGGAAATCAAGTATTGATTGCATGCGGAGGATATCGGTTGGCCTCCTTAAAAAACCGGTAAAAACTATAAATGCTAAAGATAGCAACAAAGTCATCGATGGTGTAGTTTTTGCACCTGAGTTGGCGATGAAGGCTGCTTAAGGCTTAACCGCCTAAGCGCCCGATAGCCAGGAGTTGTACCAAGGGTTCCTGAATCTATCGTCCTTTTACTTGGTATGGGGATCAGAACCGCCGCTTTTAGGGTCTAATCTTCCGAGATAAATAAAGGCAATTTCATCTTAGTGGCGTGTCCTGCATCGAGGTGGAATACTTACAGGGCACTAAGCATGTAGTGGTCAGTATGTAGTTTGCTTAGGACGAGAGTTCGATTCTCTCCACCTCCAACTCTTTAGACAACCCTCCTACTCCATCATTATAACTAAGGGTTTGTCTATTTGTTATCAGAGGTTTACGTTTTTCACTTGTAGGTTCGGAAACACGTAATTCAATAACTGATATTTTTAAAAAAATAGTATAACTTTGATATAGTTATATGCTTTTCCTCAAATGCTTTTGTGTAAAAATTTCTGAAGCCTCGAAGCATCGACGGGTCCATCTTTCGAAATTTCTAAAAAATAATCTTTTTGCCATAACTGTGTATTTCTAGCCTGTCTACTATCAGTAATAACCCATGGAGGATAGACTCTGATAGCTCTTTTGCCTTCTCTAATACCATTTGAAATGATTCCTTTTTCAACAAAAGTTGTTTTTGGAAAGAAAAACTGTCCAAACTGCTTTTCAGTACGAACACTAAAAATAAAAAAATCTAATGGGTCATCCATATCGTAAGGCTGAATTGGACCATTTCCTAATCTTTTCCATATCGTGAAAAAGAACCCGACTTTTTTTGGTGTAATTTTTCCTACCCTAAACTTACATACCTTGCCATTCAATTGAAAATCAAGCGCCCCATAATCGGTACTTTCTTTCTCTGTCCTAATATTTGTTACTTCTAGTCCATTTGGGTCATATGCTAATTGTTGCGCCAACAAAAAGTCTGGATGCACAAGATCTAAAAGTTTTTGATTTACACTACTACTCATGTACTATTTTCTTTGGTTGATTATGCTGCCATTATATCGGGTATTTTTAGTTTGCTCCAGTCAAAAGTTTTGAACTTGTCTCTACAATTCAAAGAGAGCTTTTTTATCGGTTGTCTATGTGAACCATTCGATGTTATTTCACTTATCAGGTCTTAGCTTTTTAAGCTCAACTCTATTCTATCATTACATTCATTTTTCAGGATGTTCCTTCAAAACACACATTCCTACAATAACTTGTTAAGGAGGGTTCTGGCTAGCTCGGGAAAAGATTTCTTATCGTAATCTCCCCCAAAGTGACCTTGATCATAAAATTCGTGATATTCACATTGAAGCTGCTGATGAACAAAACGCGGCTCTTCAATAGGGATCCATGGATCATTTTGAGAGGCGAATATTACAGTCCACTGTTGGTTTTTTCGCATTTCTTCCCATTCCCAAGGACTCTCAAAGTATCCAGATTTTATTTCCGTTTCCATATTGAGGTGAGTGTAATAGGTTCCTACCAGTATGGAGCCGAGGATCGGGTATTGTTCAGCATAACGCATGGCAGCTATTGCTCCAGATGAGTGGCCGATGATGACGGTATTTTCATCTACTTTTAGTTCGTCGTGTAGAAAGGGGAGCCAATAACTGGCGCGTGCAAGTTCTGGATCTGGAAAATCAGCAGCAGTTACTTCAAAACCGTGGGATTCGAGTTCATTCTGAATGCTTGGGAACCATAACTCCTTTGTGGAGCATCCCCCGTTACCAGGAGCAAAAACAACTTTTTTCATCATATCGTCCTTTTACATTTGCTGGTGATCATATCTTTAGACCCGATTTTTCCACTACCAACAGTGTTTATACCGATCGTGATTCAAAATTTGGAATTTTGGCTTTGAGAAAGCCTCGTATCTGGGATATCGTAAGTCGATCAATATTGTTAATATTCATCGACTTACGATATCCCAGCTACGAGAGCTTTCTCTTTGTCAAAAACCAAATTTTGAAACACGATCGGTATATTACTGCAACTCTCAATGTTTTAGGAGGTTTAGTATCATCCATGATTCAGTTCATCGTCTGTTTTGAGAGCTATGTCAACGACACCATTAGGCTCAAACATATCCAGAAATTGTTTGTACATTTTTTGCCTATCATCACCACCATCAGATGTAAAAAGTAACGGATGAATGTACTCTGCTATATCCACGACGATACGTTCATATCGGTAGTAGGCCAGAGCCACCTTATCTATGCTTGTCTTTCCGTAACCATCATAAAAAAGTTCTTCTTCACGTGGATCGTTCCAGACATTAGCAACACCTCCACCAATAAACATAAGGTCGCGTTCTTTTGGAGCTATAATAGGTTCATCCCAATCTACAATGAAAATTGAGCCACTTTCATCTATCAACACGTTCCCACCATGAATATCTGAATGACATAGCACAAATTTGGGCGATTGTTCACGAACCAACAGACTTAAGTACTCTGCCCGATTGACTAGGTGGTGCATCAAAGACCTATTTTCTTTTATAAACGCCTGCAACCTCAATGCTACCTCATCACTAACTAGACCACAGTCCATTTGCTTATCGAGTAGTGCAGAAGCCGCTTCCCTCCGCTTGGTCGAATAGGTTTCCTTTCCAATATGATTTTTGATCCATGGAGTTAGATCCAATTCATGGACTTGCCTCAGTGTCTTACCTAAAAGAATCCATTGATCGCCTGATAGGCCACAAGAGAATCCGTTCTGCCCATTGACAAATGGATAAACAGAAAGAGTGCAGTCGTTAATGCGCAGAGTTAACTTTCCATCGACTGTTTTAACACTAGGGATAACCTGCTGAATTCCAGATTTATTAAGAAATGCTAATAGCTTAACGCTGATGTCAGAAAGATGACCTTGTTTTAGCTTTACGAAATAAGTTGGCCCATCTTGCGTCTCAACCTTATACGTTGAGGCATTAATATCCGCTCCCATATTCAGAGGTGTTACATTTGTTGCCGAGATACCATAGTGAGAGTCCAAGCATTCAGCGATAGATTGAGTCGGAAATTTTTTACTCATCTACCCTCTTACCAACTGTCAAAATGCGTTCTGATTCCAAATTCGAAAATGGGGATCTATCTAAGTCATACTGGCCTTCAATTTCAAATCCATTCCTAATAAGCATCTCTTCCAATTCATAGGCGGTATAGAGCTGCAGGCTGAAGCTTTCGTTAATGGTGACAGGCTCTTTTGTCCCTTCTTGAATAGTAAACTCATCGAAGGATGTTAGGCGCCCAGAAGTTCTATCAAGAGTAGATTTTTGAATATGGCGAATAGTTGTTTTATCAACAGACTTCTTATTGTCCATAGCAAAGCTCTTCACAACTTGGTCACTTAGAGCTTCTAAATTAAAAATATCAAATATGTACACTCCACCAGGATTGAGGTTCTCTCTAATATTTTTAAGTGCTGTTTCGAAATCTTTCTTTGTTAAATGGCCAATGGAATTAAAAATTGTAATCACTGCATCGAATTTTCCTAACCGAACCTCTCGCATATCTCCGTAGTGAAATGGGATAGTCAGCCCCGCATCTTTGGCCTTCACTCTGCCAATCTTGAGCAGCTCATGACTTTGGTCTGAACCCACCATCTGAAATCCTTTGCTTGCTAACCAAAGTATCTGAGCACCTGTTCCACACGTTAAATCCAAAACCTTTCTGGCTTTGTTCTCTCGAAGAATTTTCTCTAAGCTCAAATGCGTTGACTCATCATTTCCTTGACTAAGAAGATCGTAATAACGGGATAAGCTGCTGTATTCAAGGGGAAGCCCAAGAGTGTTCTCTAATCTATTCATATTAAGCCGCATCATGTAATGAGGATGAGGGCTATGAGAGGGAATAAATTCACCCAAAATTTGAAATCCCACTTTCTCATAAACATGTACTGCGCGTGAGTTGGATGCTTCAGGGTCAATTAAGACCTCTTCGACTTCAGGAAATTGACTGGAAAGAAACTCTTTAATCAGATTATCAGAAAGTTTCTTTCCCAAATACTCTTCTTCACCAATCAACATATCCAATGTGATAGTGGTGCCTTCGGCAACAGACCATTTCGAAAGCTCATCTTCGGGCTTTTTGACCAGTGATGTGATCAAAAATGCAAAAGGTTTGTCTCTATCACAAGCAAGCCAGTACTTTGTATCAGTCATCCCCTTGATGAAGTCATCTATTCCCCTCAAAGTATTTGCGAGACCTTCGCCATAAAACCATTTGGCTACATACGCTTTTGTGAGCCAATTATGTACAAGATTGCGATCAGTATCTTTTATCTCTCTAAAGGAAAATTGAAATGACTTGTTCACATTATACCCCAAAAACAGCTCACTAGTTCCCAAATATCATGGCAGCACTCATCAATTATACTAATTGTGTTTCAAAATTTGTTTTTTGGCAAAGAGAAAGCTGTTGTAGCTAGGATATCGTATGTCGAATGGATATTCTAGAAGAAATTATTGCAGAAAACAATGGTAGACACCGTTGGGACGCAAACATGGCTGGTAAACGTAGAAAGAAAACGTTGAACATGTTACAATCGATTCCTTCAATAAGGAATCCGTATAGGAATGATGAAATCCGCTACTCGCGACTTCAAGAGCGTGGACAGCCAGAACTTGCTAACCAAACTATGATGAACTGTGTTAATCGCCTTCGTAACGAAGCTTTACCAAATAAACTCTTTATCCTTGATAATGGCGTCTTTTCTCTTCAACAAAGCACTTCAAGACTTCTCACACTTATTGTAAATCATGAAGCCATCTGACTTAATTACGGCCTTAGCTCTTATTCTATTTTTTATTAATATAGGTGCTTTGAGA
>JBCDHL010000058.1:0-8060 GCA_038750095.1 Chlamydiota bacterium | reverse complement strand
TTACTAGAACGACAGTTTTCAGTCAAGGACCTCTCTTATTCAAACTAACAATAACCTATTATTCTGTTTTTTTAAAAGTATTTAATAGAAAATTATCGATTTAAATAAAATGCTTGCTTTGCTATTATTAAAGAGGAAGGAATTTACAGCCTAGGATTACACTGTTCTGTAAATTTTTCGGTTGCTTTTGCTGGGTGAATGATCATCGTCGTTATTAATGCCGTTGCGGCAAAAATCGCTGTAAGTGGGCTTAATAGAAATCCTATAAAAAAGAAAAAAGCACACTTAAATGATATCCACATATCTGGAAAGCTGCAATATTTTGGAAAAAGCGGTGTAAAGATGTTGGCAAAAGTGAATAACATGGCTTCAAGAAAGCTAATGAACTTCTCAATAGGTATGGAGACCAACAAGATAAAACCGATTGGAAGAGCCATGCACCGTCCTTTCCACTCAGCCTCTTTGGATAGTCGATTTGCATTAACCATAATTTTTTGTAGCGATTCGCGATAAATTTTTGCTGTAAAGCCCGGTCTCATCCAAATATACCAAATTTTGAAAGACGATTAGTATAGAGACTCACGATGGATATATAAAGCCAAAATATGTGAGATAAATACCTAGCATAATCATCACTATCGAAGCATACAAGTAAAATTTTCCCGCTGCGCACTTTGATGCCCATGAGGCTGCTGCATCCGCAAAAAACCAGTGCAAAATTCCCTTGAGTAAGGTCAAATAACCCGTGAGAGTAATCACTATTTTCCAGTTAATTTCCCAGATACTGTGTGAAACAACCATTAGTAGGCCTATGATAATACTCATAGTACCGCCAATCAACACCAGCGCAGGACTATCAAAGTAGTCACTAATCACTTCTTTGATAGTATTATATTTACAAGCAGCTAACAAACCACCCAAAATGAGATAAAGTCCCACGACTTTTGCTAAAAAGATAGAGATATCCATTAATGTTCCTTTAGGATTTTTTTGAGTAGATTTGTTCTAGTTCAAAAGTCTTATATTCCCCAGCCTTCAGCTGAAAAACATTTCCATGAAAGCCAATATGGATAGGTTTTGCAGGGCTTCTCTGGGCAGAAATTCGAAGTGAGTCTTTTCTTAGTTCCAACTCAATAGAATGGCCACGATAATGGATACGCTGGTGTAAATATTTGACTGTTTCAGGTAAATGAGGCTTGAACCATAAAACATCATCTCTGGTTTCAATACCTGTGTAGCACCTTTGGATAATATCTACCGTCCCTGCCATCGCACCAAGGTGTATCCCTTCAGGTGTCGTGCCACCTTGGATATCGGCCACATCACTTTCTAAAGCTTGGATAAATAGATCCCACGATTCTTCACGCATCATACGCATAATCACCCAAGAGTGAACGACACGACTTAATGTAGAGCCATGAGAGGTGCGCTTCATGTAATACTGAATACTTCTCTTGATCACTTCTTCATCAAATGGGTAATCTAGTCGGTAAAAAAGTTCAGAAAGTTCTTCGAAGGAAAACAGGTAGAACAGCATCAAAACATCAGCCTGTTTAGACAGCTTATAACGATTCGGTGTGTCACCCTCAGCTTCCAGAATTCGATCAAGCCTCTGAATATCGCCATACTTCTTACGATACCCTTCCCAATCAAACTCTTCTAACTTTTCATACCCTTCGAACTGGCTAATTACCCCACCATCGTGAAAACAGACTCGCATTTTACGACTAATTTCTCCCCACAACGATATTTCCCGATCTTTTAGATCGATCATTTCACATAATTCCTGACTATCATTTTCGGGAAGAAGGTTCAAAATTTCCAGTGCTCTTTGAATAACCCATACAGCCATCACGTTGGTATAAGCGTTATTGTCAATTCCTGGTTTTTCAGTATCGGGATATCCATCGTGATACTCATCAGGTCCCATTACCCCTTTGATTTCGTAACGATCAATCTCTTTATTATATTCAGCAATACTTCCCCAAAACCTAGCTATCTCCAGGATCATCTCAGCCCCATAAGAGTAAAGGAATTCAATATTCCCCGTTGCCTCGTAGTACCGCCAAACGTTATAAGCAATGGCCACGTTTACGTGACGTTGAATACACGAGTTATCGGGAACCCATCGACCTGATTTAGGATTCAAATGAACCTGTTGAGACTCTTCACGACCATTGCTACTACTTTGCCATGGATACATTGCACCCTTGTATCCCTTTTGTTTCGCAGCACGCTTTGCTTCCCCCAAACGATGATAACGATACTTTAGTAAGGCTTGAGTAATTTCTGGTGTTCTAAAGTTTAGTGTTGGAAATATGAATAGTTCATCCCAAAAAATATGTCCACGGTATGCTTCACCATGCCACCCTCTTGCAGGTACACCTACATCAATGTCTATAGTATTATGTGAAACTGTCTGCATCAGGTGAAAGAGATGCAGCCTTAAAATCAACGCCGGATGATGTCCCCTTTCATTTTTTTCCAGTTCCATGTCTATGCTCATACGGTGCCATAGGGCATCCATTGCGTTAATGTGGCTCTTCAGCAGATTCTCGAATAAGGGAGCATTAGCCACAGCATCCCGCGCTTCTAATCCCGACTCGGTAATAGCGTGATCCTTAGAAGTGTAAATGGCGACGGTCTTCTCAACTTTTACCGATTCTCCTTTCTCTAAATCAACTAGAAAATGCTGAGCGATATATCCATCATCTTCAACATTGTGATCGGCTACGGTAAAAACTTCACCTTTCTGAATCACACGCGTTCTTGCAGCCTCAGAAATACGTATATCGGATTGAGACGTTGCAACTTTTAGGAACATAATGCCATCATCAAGGACTTTTTGTTCGATGGGGATAAGATGAACGTGGCTCAATTCTCTGTATCTCTTAACACCAAAGTTTTTAACAGTTCCGTCGATTGCCGAACGTATTTCCAAACTACCGGACCAGTCAATAGCCATTAGTGACCACTCCACAGATGCAAGATGTGGTTTACGCATGTGAACGAATCGTTTTTCCTCTAAACGACTTCTACGTCCGTGAGCATCGGTAAATTCTACATTGCGATAGAGAACCCCTTCCTTAAGGTTCAAACGTTGGTGAAAAGTATGGATTTCTACTCCCTTTAGATTAAACCAGTCCCCTTCATCAATGCAAAAGGAGAGACAAAGCCAATTCGGGATATTCACCAAATCCTCATTTTCGATAATTCGTCCCGAGACCTCGGTTTCAAGTCGATTATACCCACCAGCTAGATAGGTCCCAGGATAGTGATAATCATCGGCATGAGCTTCAGTTCCTGCTCCACGGGTGGCGAAGTAACCATTACCTAGTGTACATAATGCTTCCCTCAGCCCCTCCTGTTCAGGGATAAATTCATGGTATTCTAGACACCAATTTGAATCGCATTTCTTATCCATCTCACTACCCCTTTATATCAATTAATTTTTCTAAAAATCGCTGTACTTCATCAGGATTCTTCAGAGTGTAGTATCCAAAAGTTGGCTTTTCCTGATCTTGAACAGCCACACCCAACCCCTTACCAATTAACGCTTTAAAAGCGTCCTCATCGGTGACATCGTCCCCGATGTAGAAGGGTAAAACATCTTCTCGGTTAAGGCCTAAACATTCTAGCAGCCATAGCAGTGCCTTTCCCTTATTCCAGTTTATTTTGGGTTGGAACTCAAAAACTTTTTTCCCAATAGTTTTCCTTAATTCAGTGTGAGAGTGATGAATCTGTTCGATTACTTGTTTGAATTCATCAACATATTCCGGTGCAACAAGACGATAATGTGCTGCAACTCCATAGAGTTTTCTCTCGATTAAAGTACCTTTAATATGTGAAAGGCGATCTTGTAATTCCTTTTCAACTTTATCTATAATGGGTACAAAATTTTCGGCTTCATCATTATGGAAATGTTGATTATTTGGACCAGCAATATCATAACCATGGCTTCCAGCGTAGAACATGTCATCTATACCGACGAGATTCTGCACATCTTTGCGATCTCTTCCACTGATAATCGCTACTGTATGCACTTTTGCAAGATCACGGAGAGTATGTCGCATCTCATCTGAAAGGATAGCTAATTCTGGTCTGCTGACGATAGGTGTCACTGTCCCATCATAATCCAGAAATATGGCCAAGTGTTTATCTTTTCCCTTAGAATAAATCTCTAAAATATGGTCAAGAGCATGCTGCTTGGGTTTTGCCTTTTTTACTGTGACTTCTCCTAAGTCTTGAACAACAACGTCAGCACCATTTTCCCTCAAAGCTTCTTCCTGACCAACCCTGTCTACACCAATGACAAGAGCAAAGTTCCCCTGACTTCCTGCTTGTACACCGGAAATTGCATCTTCTACAACAACACTGTATTCAGGTTCGACACCTAGCTGTTTTGCAGCCTCTAGGAAAATATCAGGAGCAGGTTTACCTTTAATATGGTGTGTTTCGGAATAAACACCATCTACCCGAACATCAAATAAATCAAGTACACCAGCACCTTCTAAAACGTTCTTACAATTTTTGCTCGATGAGATGATACCAACTTTTACGCAATTGTTTTTCAATTCTTTTATCAGTTCAACAGTCGTTTTATAAGGCTCTATTCCATTCTCTTTCAGATAGTTTAAAAAGTATCTATTCTTCTTGGTTCCGAGCCCCCATATTGATTCCTTATCTGCTGAGTCATCTGAACTCCCCAAAGGGATTTCAATCCCCCTCGATTCCAGAAAACTTTTGATTCCATCAATTCTTGGCTTCCCGTCAACATACTTGTTGTAATCTAAGTCATCATCAAAAGGGACAAACTTTTCGCCTTGTTTTTCAGCACGATCCTTTAAGTAATCATCAAACATTCTCTTCCAAGCAATGGCATGGACATTAGCTGTTTGAGTTACAACCCCATCCATATCAAAAATGAATGCATGAATTTCCTCAGGAGATATCTCTACCTTATTTTTAGAAGTGACACTTTGCTGCCCCATAAAAACTTACACCTACGGTTATTGATTAAAGCCATATTCCTATCAGAGCAAAAACCGAAGCGATGATCATAATACCACTAAGGAAAACCATGAGACCTATAGGCGCTCCCGAAACATGGGAGCTTACCATCCGAACGCCGACGTGTTGATATCGCCAAGCTGCTAAATAAAAACAAAAAGCCGATGTCGCAATTAAAGTAATTGAAATTGTACGTGTTAACTCATTGGGAAGCACAGAACCGTCACCCAAAAATTTCTCGATCCCTAGCCCAGCAGCGAGTGCAGTGAGGCCGGTACGCAACCAAGCAGCATAAGTCCTCTCATTGGCTAAAACGGAGGTTCGCTCTGAGCTTTCCCGTTTTGCGGTGATATGATCCTTGTCATCCATGAAGTTGCTTTGATAGTTGTTATGATTTTCAACATAGCAATTCACTCTGGAGGTGTCAAATTTTTTATAGAATAAATTCCGTAACAATCAGAAAGGTGGATATAGAGAGCATCAGAATCCCTACAGCAATATCAAGTATCCTTCCTGATGAAGGTTTTAAAAACCATGGACGAAGAAGTTGTGCGGCATAGCCTAGAGAAAAAAACCAGACCGTCGCAGCAGTCATTGCACCCAAAGTATAGAGTAGCCGATCATGCATATCTGGAAACTTGACGGAATAACCTCCCACGATAATGGTCGTTTCCATTAGAGTTAAAGGGTTAAGAAAGCTAAACATCAACGCCATGACGATCGTACGCTTTAAGCTCGCAACACCCTCCTCACCTTCTTTAGCTCCTGAACTTTCTTTTCCACGATAGGCTCTATAGAGAGAGTATAAACCGTAATACAAAAGGAAAAGTATTCCACCAGTGATAGCAGCTGTTCTTAACGCCTCGTTACTAGATAGAAAAGATCCTAAGCCCATACTCCCTAAAATGATGAGTACATAGTCCGATAAAACACATGTCAATGCAGCTGCAAACACGTGACGTCCCAAAATTCCCTGTCTTAATACATAGGTATTTTGGAGTCCAACGGCCATTATTATACTAATTAAAATTACAAAACCTTGAAGATAAGCTTGCACCGTTAATTTTCCTTTTTTTATTTACATAGATTCTAGCACACAACTCTATTAACATAATAGAATTTTCATTCCGATTGACCAACACTTGCATATAATTCCAATCGAAAGTATGATTTGACATCCTTAAAACGAGCGACCATGGCGGAATTGGTAGACGCGCTAGGTTCAGGTCCTAGTCGGGGAAACCCGGTGGATGTTCGAGTCATCTTGGTCGCATATTACCTTTCATTTAGCTAATGGTAAAAATTGCTCTTGTTGCAAACAGTAAAATTTCAAATGAGCAACTCATCGCACCACTTATTCTGCGGCATGACGTTATTATCGCTGTTGACGGTGGCCTTAATCAATGCGATCGGATGGAGATTGAGCCTAACCTCATTATTGGGGATTTAGACTCAGTTGATCAGAAATTAATGCGAAAATACTCGTCTATTCCAACAAAAACTTACCCAAAGGAAAAAGACTATTCAGATTTGGAACTAGCCCTTGTGGAGAACCTTCGGGAAACAACTTCCGTGATTACACTTTTTGGTGTCTTAGAGAATCGTTTGGATCACGCTTTGGGTAATCTCTATCTACTCTCAAGGTTTCCCGGTAGGGCCATTATTGAATCTGATCATGAAACAGTCCACTGTGTGAGTGGATTCAAAGCGTTCCAAAGCAAGCCCGGCCAAGAAGTTTCATGCATTCCCTTTCCCTCTCCTTGTTCAGGAGTAACAACATCAGGGTTAAAATGGGAGGTCGAGGATCGAACTCTTGATAAGACATTTTACAGCCTTTCAAATGTCGCTTTAGGTGAGTCTTTCAACATAAATGTAGAAGAGGGAACCCTACTTTGTTGTTTGTTAAGAAATTAGAGACCTGTTTACTCATCTATCGGGTAGGAATGGCCCTTCGCCCCCCTCCTATAAGACCCGATGGGTGCTCATACCTTGCTTTTGTCATTCATCATCAATTGAAAAACGTCACAAAGCCCTCATTTCAGAGGGTTTGATCAAAATATTGTTTTGCCACCACTTAAAGTTGCACCCATTTTGAGAGGCAATTTGGGTCGAAGTGATCAATACGGAAATTTTTAATTTCTCAACTCATAATGCATGATCTCGTTGTGACACAGGTATCTGAGTTGACAAAATTAAATTTTATAGTTACAAAAAAAAGCACTACAACCAAATATTGACTCTAGACATAACCCTCTATTATTCAGTGAGGTAATATGACAATTACTAATCCAAATCCAAACTATAAAAATATTGATATATATTTAAAAAACTTGGAGACCGTCCTATATAAAGTTGATAAACTCGACGAATTAACTATCGACAACTCTAATCTACTATCCAAAAAAGCTCCCCTAGGTTACTTTTCGTTCTTCACAAATTATTGGACTACTGACGATACAGAAAAAATTAAGGCCTCCCTTTTGCATATGTTGTCAAGCATCAACAAAGACAGGAAGAGCTTTGATAAAACTTCGACAAACATAAAAATCAGCGACAGTGAGATAAGAGCCCTTATTACTAACAAATTTGTTCCAGCTGGAGAAAAGTTCTTCAACCCTATTTGCCTATGGCGCATGAAGAATATTCAAAATATTCTGGCACCAAAACTGAAAGAACTGAGGGAGATGAAGCAATCTGCAATCGAAGAGTCCAAAAAAAACGTTGATTCGAAAAAAGAGGTAAAAGACCCTAAGACTGAATTTTACGATAAAAATCCCGAATACAAAATGGATGTAGCAGTCCAAAAAGCCAATCTCATGTGCCTGTTAAAAATCGGAATAGATATCAACGATAAAGGGGCCACAGGTTCAACAATTGTCTCTTGGTTTGGAAGAAAAAAAATTGCGATCTTCAAACCTGAGAACAGGCATGTATTCCTTACGGAGGTTATCTCAAACCAGTGGAAGTACATGATGGGTTGGCAAATCAGCCACTTCAAAAATGCTAACGACGCCCAGCCAAAAGCCGAAGTAGCTGCACATATTCTTGCT